>CANJFK010000001.1 GCA_947473535.1 Legionellaceae bacterium
GACAATCATTGCTTTTTTTATGTCATCTGCGCAAGGTAAAAATTGCCTTCGAAAGAATTCCAAGCTCTTTTTCCAGAATAAGTCGTATTCCTGTTGATTAAAGGCTAAACTTTTATCTACAGTGGCCGAAACGACATGTATGGCTATGATTTAATTGGAAGGGAAGCAAAAAAATGAATAGGTTAATGGTCGCGATCGCATTATTAGTACCCGTTGTTTCGATGGCAGTACCGCTTCCTGCCGTAACGGCGCCAGCAGCACCCGCACAGCCTGCCTATTATGGCCCTGGCCTGTGCGCCTCTGCTCAATACGAATGCCTTAAGATCCAGCCGGGGCAGAATTGGGAAAAGTTATTTCCTGATGCAGGTCAACGTGATCTAGTGCAGCGCATTAATCGTTGTTATAACGCCTTATGGCCCGGTAAAATTATCGCCGTACCACGTGATTTAGCACACGTAACGATGATAGAGCTTGCCCCATTTCCTCATCAAATTGAAGGCGATACTGAAAAACAAGTCATTGTTGACCAAGACAAATTAGCGTGGGGTGCTTATGATGGACACGGCCAGCTAGTCAAATGGGGACCGATTGCCTCAGGGCGGGATAAATGCCCAGACAGCGCGAACTCATGCAAGACCTTAACCGGTATTTATCGCGTATTTAGTAAGGAAAATGAAAAATGCCAATCGGATGTTTATCCGATTGGCAAAGGTGGTGCAAAAATGCCTTATTGCATGTTCTTTCATAAGGGGTTTGCGCTGCATGGATCAAGTGATATGCCTGGCTTTCGTGCAAGTCATGGCTGTATTCGTATGTTTATTCCGGATGCGAAGTGGTTGAATGAGGACTTTGTGGATGCAACAAGCGAAAAAAACAATCAATTGGGCACCAAAGTTGTTGTTCGTCCCGTCACTTCAAATGAGATAATATGATGAAAACAATAAAAAGAATGGGGTTGCGTGAGGCAGTGACGATCGTTATGTTACTGATGGCAGGGAGTTCTCTTGCGGCAGTTGAGGTCGATGCTGTCGGCAAAAAAGAGAAAAAAGAAGATTCAAGCAAGAGTCCGTTAGGTTGCCGTGACGTCGGTTATCAATTCAAATTAAATGTTCTTGATATTTTGCCGGAAGCAGAAGGTGATAAGCAATCACTCTATTTTATATTTAACCGCCTGGATAAGCCGCTTAATTTATACCAAATGCTTAAAGAAAATAGTACACGCAGTATGTATCTGAATCATGTCGTTCGTCCACAGCAATGGGCAGTATTGGCAACGAGCGAGAAAGAGCTTAAATATATATGTACCACGGATGAAGCAAAGTCACGTTATGGTAAAATAATGAACTGCTCTGAGAGCCTGAAAATTTGTGAGTACGCCAGGGTGAAATTTGGGTTAAATAACAAAGGTAATTATTGGGTAGTGAATAGTAATAGTAGAGGTGGTGCTGTTGCCGACGTGTTACGTTATGGCATTATTCCACGATAATTAATCCTAAGGATCTCGCCCGAATTAACGTCCCATTCTTGCGCGATCCTATAACAAATGAAGGGGAATCAAGATGAAATCACTACTACCATGGTTTTGTCTGGTTGCTGCAGCAAACAACGGTGTTGCGTTTGCAAATGATGGTTTGGATGCTTATCGCCAAGGGAACTACATTGAAGCAGCAAAGCAACTGACGAGTACGGCCGCTGGGAACGATCCGATTGTCGATTATTATATGGGGCGCATGCGTTTATATGGTTATGGACAATTAAAAAATAATGCATTGGCCGTGCGCTATCTTCGGCAAGCGGCAGAAAAGGGGTTGTTGCCTGCGCAGCATATTATGGCGCGTTTTGCCTTGTTAGACGAGAATAATCCTGAACAAGCCTTGGTTTGGTTTAAAAAAGCGGCGGATGCCAACGATACAGAAGCTCAAATGTATTGTGCGGCGGCTTATTTGTTTGGTGTTGGGACTAAAAAAAATCCCGATATAGCTAAACGTTACTATATTGCGGCTGCTAGAAACGGCGATAGCATTGCACAATATACCTTGGCGGCAAGTTTTCTTGAGACCCATCAATCGGCGAATAAAAAATTAGGCCTCCTTTGGTTAAACAAATCAGTTGAGCAAAAAAATCCTGAAGCGCAGGTTATGCTTGGTGAATTGTATACGAGCGGCACATTGCTGGATCATGACCTAGTCAAGGCAAAAGAATGGGTTGGTTTGGCTGTTGCACAAGGCTATGTGCCAGCAATGTATCAAATGGGCGAGATAGCGCGAAATGAAAATAATTTTTCGTTGGCAAAAACGTGGTATACCAAAGCGGCCGATGCGCATTACAGCCCCGCTGAAATAGCATTATCTAAACTGTATTTTGTTGAAAAAGGCCCAATGTACGATCCGCATGCTGGTTTTTTATGGATGTTGAAAGCAGCACAAAATGGTTCAGCGGATGCGCAGCTGGCTTTGGCATCCATGTATAAAAATGGGCAAGGTACTGAGGTTGACGAAAATTTAGCGAAAGAGTGGCAACAAAAAGCGGCAGAAACGAATAAAGGCACATCGCTGCTGGCAAGTATTAAAGCGGTGAATTGGTTAAGCAACGGCCGAGCCTCGACCTTCGCCGATACGGTCTACCGTATGCGGGGCATCAATGCTTGGTTAAATCGAGGGGTTTTAAAAGAAAATAATTATAATCAACCGCCCCAAATGGAACCTGTGACACGCGAAATTATCTATAAGCCACAATTTGTGATGATCAATCCAAATAAGATTGCTATTAGTGAATATTATGATGCATTAGTTACATCGCTGGGGAATTTGCCACAGGAAGCATTGGTTTTCCCTCAATATTCGTTAGGCAATCGATTAGAGAAACAACAGCAGTCTAACAAGACAACCGTGAAACCTGTATCGAGTAATGAGGACGGTTTTGATTATCTACAGCATTTGTCTGCTAGTGATTCGCCCGATCAACCCAATTATCAAGAGGCATTCAAACAATTGGAAAATCAAGCGATTCTTGGTGATTCCACGGCTCAATTTGATTTAGCAGAAATGTACCAACATGGCGTTGGTGCAAAAAAAGACATTCAAGAAGCGATTAAATATTATCGACAAGCAGCGGCTCAGCAAGATTTACGTGCTGAATATAATTTGGGTGTTTTATACCTGGATGGTCTGGATATCGTTGCGGACTATAAATTAGGGCTTGATTGGTTAAATGATGCAGCCTTCAAAGGAAATGATTACGCACAATACGTTTTAGCACGGATAGGTGAACAAGGTTATCGAGATAAAACAGGCACGGTTGTGATTCAGCCGAATCATGAGCTGGCGATGTCAATGTATAACTTAGCTGCGGCGAATAACTACGGTCCAGCACAATATCGCCTAGCCGAAATTTTAGTGCGCGAAAAACCCGTGGATGTGAGCATCGCGGCAAAACAGCAGCGTGATCAAATGGTCAAGGATCTTTACCAAGGTGCTGTTTCCTATGGTGTTGAACAGGCCGCGCTGCCATTAGCATTTTATAATGCAATGGACCATGATGTTAAAAAACAACAGCAAGCGTTTGCATTGGCTAAAAAATCAGCGCAAGAAGGAAATATTGACGCGGCATTGCTGCTTGGTCTTATGTATGATCGAGGGATTGCTGTTGCTGCCAATCACGCGGATGCACTGGAGAGTTACCGACAAGCGGAATTAAATCCAATCAGTGCATTTATTTTGGGCACGTATTTGAATGATGGTATTGGTGTTAGCAAGGATCTTGACAAAAGTCGCGTTTACTTGCAAAAAGCAGCTGATGCTGGATTTTCCTATGCAAACTTGAATTTAGCTATCATGAAACAACAACAAGGCGAGGTATTTCTCCCTGAGCTTGATAAAGCGCTTGCATTGGGTAACAGTCCGGCAGGCTTGTTATTGGCTGATTATTACCTGAGTCTAGCCAGTAATGATCAACAGATGCAACAAGCGCATGACATTTATCAGCAATTTGCAGAGAAAGGCGATAAAGAGGCGCAACTTAAGCTGGCTTTTCTCTTTGAGCAAGGCTTGGGTGGCAAAGTGGATGTGGTTACCGCTCAAAAATGGTATACCTTAGCCGCCGAGCAAGGACAGCCTGTTGCGCAATATTTATTAGGTCGCCTCTATCAATTGGGATGGTTAGATAAACAACCGGACTACGTGGAAGCGAAAAAATGGTACACCGCCGCGGGATCAAACTATGCACCAGCGGCGACTGCGCTCGGTTTTATTTATGATACGGTGGATGACAACTATCAAAAAGCGGCGGAAGGCTACCAAATGGCCGCACAACAGGCGTCCCCAATCGGTCAGTTTGATTTGGGTTTGATTTATGAAAAGGGCAAGGGGTGTCCTGTTGATTTCGCAAAAGCTACGGCCCTTTATCTGCAAGCAGCAAACCAAGGACATCATCAAGCCATGGTGCAATTAGCCGGTTTATATTTTAACGGTGCAATGGGTTCTCGTGATGAACAACAAGCATTGCATTGGTACAAAAAGGCAGCAGATCAGGGTGATCGCGATGCGTTGTATCAATTAGGTTTGTTGTCTGAAACGGGTGTCGCGACTAAATTAGATTATCCCGATGCTGTGCAATATTACCAACAAGCGGCAGATAAAGGGAATGCTAAAGCAAAACTTGCGTTAGCGCGTATGTATCAATATGGTTTGGGTGTGCCAAAAAACATCGAGCAGGCCGCCAAATTTTATAAAGAATTATCCTTACTAGATAATGCGTACGCTCAATATCAATTGGCGATGTTTTATTACGAGGACACGTCGGGTGCGCACTCGTCTCAACAAGGTAAGCAACTATTACAACAAGCGGCGGTTAACGGCAGCCAAGAGGCGCGCAGGGCATTGCAGTGGATGGACGCGCAGGCACAAGAGCGGGTCAGTTTCATTGAGCCTGGATCGCTACCTTCATCACCAGCATTGACGACGTTACCCGCCGAGTTAATGTATTTGAATGCATTAAATGCATGGAATCGCGGCGATGAGTCATCATCCAGGGTTATTCTGGCACGTATTTTGACGAAATATCCGAACTATGTTCCAGCAAAACGCGCCTATGAACAATTAAGCCGTCAGCAAATGACAAAATCTGAAACTGATCATAATAAAGTGTAGATTAATGAACTTAATGGCAGGGAGGCTAAGGAAGCAAGTGTAGCCTTGATGAAGCGAAGCGTAATCAAGGTCTGCTTTTTCCGAAACAAAAACCATCAACCTTTTCCAACTCCGCCCGTGTTTTCAGATATCTGGCTACGAAGAATTTGATGCTAAAATGGGATGTTATTACGGTCACGATCCTAACTGTGTTTCTTCAGATAGTTGAACTAGAGCAAGATTAATTGATTTAATTCAAAAAATAAACCTTGATTACGCTGCGCTTCATCAAGGCTACGTTTTTTAAGGAAGCAAACGTATCTGCCGGACGCGTCCGTCATTGGTTTATAAGCCAGACGTTGTGCTGGGCGCATCATCATTATCTGATCCATCCTCGCTCAGATCTTCCGTAACCGTTGTTTTTACGCTTAAATCACTATCGGATCCAGAGGCCTGCATCGATTCCTGGGGTTTGGTATGTTTAGCGAGTAAATCGTAAACTGACAGTCGTTGTGCTATGGTTAACCTCATTTCGTCAAGTGATTTACCCATTTTTGCCGTGTGTGCAATTAAGGTAGGCCCATTTTCAGTTGCTTTGATATTTTTGATAAAGCGTTTAAGCGCATCGTTTATACGGTAAGTGGTCTCATCGATGACGAAAGGTGCCCCTGTTTTTTGATCGAGATAAGTAAGGCTAGTATCAAGGTTTACACGATTGGCATTGCCTTCGACGCCCGTAGTAGTGAGGCCACGAAGAAGACCAATTGTATTTTCTTTGGGCGTATACGTCACGATGGTTGAAAGAATATCGGCAACATTCCAGGCTGCTTGTAATGCTTTATTGGGGTAATCGTCAAATTGTCTACGAACCTCGGGCGGTTCAAGTTTTAATTTTGCCTCCGTAATGCTTAGCGTATAGTCACGGTCGATGACGAAATCGACTATGTAGCTAGCAACGCCTGCGTCTTGGTGTTGGCCTTCTTTCCAGGCTAAGCCCGCATATTGTTGCTGTAGCTTGTGCGGAGCGGCTATTGCTTGTAGTTCTGTTTTTAGCTCCTCAATGTATTCGGTGAGAGTCGGCACGCCTATACCTCTTGTGTTTGTTCTCATCGCTGAGAACGCCAGGTATCTTTTCTATTGTCTTGGGTCGATATTGTTTGAAAAAGATACGTATTTATACACAGTATAGTATCTTATTGGTTTATTTTTGGCGTGATTGATTTTATTTTGATTTTTTTGGGTGGAATATTCGTGCATTGGATTCAGGTGTAGTTCCTATGTAACGACACTTCATTGAAGCGCTTCCTTCTCCCGTTGACGGGAGAAGGAATTAATCTGCTAGCACTCGGTGGCAGTGTGGCTTGTTTGTATTCCTCAAGAGAGCGTATCAAAATATTTTTCAGCATCTAATGCCGCCATACAACCAAAGCCCGCAGAGGTTACGGCTTGTCGATACACATGGTCCGCCACATCGCCGCAAGCAAACACACCCGGGATATTGGTTGCTGTTGCCATGCCTTGTAAGCCCGAGCGAATGGTTAAATAGCCACCGTCTGTCATCATGAGTTGATCTTTGAATAATGACGTGTTGGGGGTATGGCCTATGGCAATAAAAACACCATCGACGGTTAAGTCTTGAACCTCGTCAGTATGCGGATTGCGCAGGCGGGCTCCTGTGACTTTCATGCCAGTTCCCAGTACTTCATCCAAAGTATAGTTCCAAATTAATTTGATATTGCCCGTTCGAGCCTTTTCAAATAGTTTGTCTTGTAGAATTTTTTCGGAGCGTAGCGTATCGCGTCGATGGACTAGGGTGACGCTTGCCGCAATATTGGATAAATAAAGTGCTTCTTCGACGGCCGTGTTGCCACCGCCGATGACACATACCGCTTTATTGCGATAGAAAAACCCATCGCAAGTCGCGCAAGCTGATACGCCGCGGCCCTGGTATGCTTTTTCTGATTCTAGGCCTAAATACCTGGCTGAAGCACCGGTTGCAATAATCAAGGCATCGCAAGTGTACGTTACACTATCGCCTTTTAAGACAAAAGGTCGTTGCTGAAGATCGGCATGGGTGATGTGATCAAAAATAATATTGGTTTGGAAACGCTCCGCATGTTGCTGCATACGCTCCATTAGCGCAGGTCCTTGCAGGCCTTCTACATCGCCAGGCCAATTATCAACGTCAGTGGTTGTTGTTAATTGCCCTCCAATTTCCATCCCCGTAATGAGAACAGGCTTTAAATTTGCTCGCGCAGCGTAGACTGCAGCTGTATAGCCAGCGGGGCCTGATCCAAGAATGATTAGGCGGTGGTGATTGTTTGTGCTCATGTTTTCTGGTCTACCTTTGGGATATTTTATGGTAAGATGACAAATAGTATGACAAAACACGAAGCTTTAAAATACCTATGGTAAAACAACAAGTGGGTCCTCAGGCTGGCGACCCCAAAATAGCCCTGCCGCATTTCTTAGTTAAACGCTTTAGTGAGGGCGGTTTTATACTCGTGCTTACGGTCGCGTTGTTTATTTTGTTGTCATTGTTGACGTATCGAACAAGTGATCCAGGGTGGTCGCATGCGAGCGCTCATGGTGCTGGCATTGCGAATGCTGGCGGCCAAGTGGGCGCCTATGTTGCCGATTCGTTTTATTACGTCTTTGGTTATTTTGCTTATTTATTGCCAGCGTGTTTTGCCTACATGGCAGGGGTGATTTTGATGGATCATCGTGCGTTTCGTGTGGTCAATAAGCCAATGCTCTTGTTGCGCAGTACAGGGCTATTGTTATTATTGAGTGGTGGCTGCGGGCTGTTGAGCTTGCAGATGCGTATGAATGTGCTGGCGTCCGTTCCTCGCCCGGGGGGGGTTGTAGGGCAAACAATCGCGGCTACACTGGGTCATGCTTTAAATTTTCAAGGCGCATTGCTGCTTGTTTTGGCCATGTTGTTAGTGGGTATAACCTGGCTAACGGGATTGTCCTGGGTGCGAGTAACGGAATTGATTGGTTGCTATACATTAATTGCTATTCGCGGTGTTGCGTATGGCGTGACCCGCATGGCTCGGATGATCGCCGCAGGCATTGCGTATATTAAAGCTCGAGAAAAGAATAAAGTCATTAGTCTTGCTCCCAGCGGTAGTTTTTCGCGTGATATTGTGAAAATAAAAAAGGAAAAATCGGTCCCTAAATTGATGCCTAAACTGTTACCCGAGATGAACATACCACTCGAAAAGCCCCAATCGGTAAAAATGGTTAAAGAGACGTCGCTCCCTAGAGCGCCCGTTATCGGTAGCTTACCTTCCCTGGATTTATTAGATAAAGGTCAACCCGGTAAGCCGATGGGGGGATACTTACACCAGGAACTTGAAACGTTGTCACGCGACGTTGAGCAGCACCTGTTGGATTTTGGTATCCAAGTGGATGTTGTTGCTGTTCATCCAGGACCTGTGATCACCCGGTTTGAATTGCAATTGGCCGCTGGTATTAAAGTCAGTCGATTGACGGCCCTGGCGAAAGATTTGGCGCGTTCGTTGTCGGTGACGAGTGTGCGCGTTGTGGAAATTATCCCAGGAAAGACTGTTGTGGGGATCGAATTACCCAATCCTAATCGTGCAATGGTTAGTTTGTCGGATGTGTTGTCTGCCGACGTATATCAACAAGCCCATTCACCGTTAACACTGGCTTTAGGGGTGGATATTGCGGGCCATCCTATGGTGGTTGATTTGGCAAAAATGCCTCATTTGTTGGTCGCAGGGACAACGGGCTCCGGTAAGTCTGTCGGAATTAATGCCATGATTTTAAGCTTGTTATTCAAAGCCAGTCCTGAGCAGGTCCGGTTGATCATGGTCGATCCTAAAATGTTGGAACTATCTGTTTATGATGGTATTCCGCATTTGTTGACGCCCGTGGTCACTGATATGAAAGAAGCGGCCAGTGCCTTGCGATGGTGCGTGGCGGAGATGGAGCGACGTTATCGCTTGATGGCATCGTTGGGTGTGCGTAATTTAGCCGGATTTAATGTAAAAATTGCTGAGGCTGAAGCAAAAGGCGAACCCTTAACGGATCCACTATGGAAGCCAACCGATTCTATGGATTTATCGGCACCAGTCCTGCGAACGCTGCCCTATGTGGTGGTAGTGATTGATGAGCTGGCCGACATGATGATGGTTGTTGGTAAAAAAGTAGAGCAATTAATTGCTCGCATTGCTCAAAAAGCGCGCGCAGCTGGCATCCACTTGATTTTAGCAACGCAACGTCCGTCGGTTGATGTATTAACGGGTCTGATTAAATCCAATATACCGACTCGAATTTCTTTTCAAGTGTCGTCCAAAATTGATTCGCGTACTATTCTCGATCAACAAGGCGCGGAGCAGTTGTTAGGGCATGGGGATATGTTATTTTTAGCCCCAGGAACTGGCGCACCGTTGCGAGTGCATGGTGCGTTTGTTGATGATAAGGAAGTGCATCGTATTGCTGATGATTGGCGAGCCCGTGGGGAACCGCAATACATTGATGAAATTACGCAAATTCAAGGTGAGGGCGAGGGAAGCTTTACTGAAGATGGCCAGCCAACAGAAGAGGCGGACGCACTCTATGATCAGGTTGTTGATTTCGTGACTCAAACACGAAAAGCGAGTATTTCAGCGGTACAACGCCGTTTTAAAATTGGCTATAACCGTGCTGCCCGTTTGGTCGAGGAAATGGAGCGTACTGGTGTAGTCGGGCCATTGGAAGGTGGTTTTCGTGATGTATTAGTATCAGCGGCAGCGGGGGATCAATAATGAAAAAAAAAGCACTTCTGTTATTGCTGTTGTGGATTCCACACGCTTATTGTGATTCAGTGAGTGATGCATTACAGACAAAATTAAATGCGATGCGCACCATGAGCGCAACATTCAATCAAATAGTAACAGCAAACAAACGTCAGGTGTCTCATTCATCAGGTACAATGGCTTTGTCTCGTCCTGGTTTATTTCGCTGGCAAACCAAACGTCCCATGGCGCAGTTAGTGATCGCTGATGGACAACGATTATGGGTTTATGATGCTGATTTAGAACAAGTCTCTGTAAAAAAACAAGATAAAGGTTTAGGTGGCACTGCGGCTCTATTTTTGAGTAGTTATGATAATACCGTGGCACGTGATTTTGTAGTGACCGTTAATCAACAGGGCAGCGTGTTTGACTTGCGCGCTAAATCAAATAAAGCGAATTTCCAGCGCGTGACATTAACATTTGATGGTGCATTATTAAGTGGCATTGAATTATTTGATCAATTAGGCCAACACACGGATGTTCATTTAACGAACAGCAAGGCCAATCCAAAATTGGCAGCCAACTTATTTCAGTTTAAACCGCCCAAGGGCGTGGATGTGGTCGAGCAATGACCTCCGATGATCGAACCATAGTGCCTCCCTTGGCTGAATTGTTAAGACCAAGCACGTTGGCTGAGGTGATCGGTCAAAGCCATTTGTTAGGTTTTGGTAAACCGCTACGGTTGGCGTTTGAATCAGGCAAACCACATTCGATGATTTTATGGGGTCCGCCAGGGGTTGGAAAAACAACGATAGCGCGCTTGACTGCATCTGCGTTCGACTGCGAATGGATAGCCTTGTCGGCCGTGATGAGCGGGATTAAAGACATTCGTGCGGCCGTAGAATTAGCTCAAAATTATCGAGCACTGAAACGTCATACGATACTGTTTATCGATGAAATTCATCGTTTTAACAAGTCCCAGCAAGATGCTTTGCTGCCTTATACTGAGTCTGGTTTAGTGACCTTTATTGGTGCAACGACAGAAAATCCATCGTTTGAAGTGAATTCAGCCCTGTTATCACGAGCTCAGGTTTATGTTTTAACGTCATTAACGGATGATGAGCTTCAATCACTTTTGTTGCGTGTTAAACAGCAAGCGCTGACCCATTTGCAATTTGATCCGCAAGCCGAAGCGTTACTGATTGACTTTGCCGATGGTGATGCACGTCGCTTACTCAATTTGCTTGAGCAAATCAGTACAGCCGCTCGTCAGCATGGAATAACCGCGGTGGATAGTGCCTTAGTCCGTAACTCGCTCACCATAAATTCTCGTCGCTTTGATAAGGCGGGCGATTATTTTTTCGATCAGATTTCAGCATTGCACAAATCAGTGCGTGGTTCGAACCCTGATGCGGCGCTTTACTGGTTGTGCCGTATGCTCGATGGGGGTGTGGATGCGCATTATTTGGCACGTCGGGTTGTACGAATGGCTTGGGAAGATATTGGTTTGGCCGATCCGCGAGCGATTCAAATCGCTAATGATGCGGCAGCTACTTATGATAGATTGGGTTCGCCAGAAGGTGAGTTAGCTTTAGCCCAAGCGGTTATTTATTTGGCGATCGCTGCAAAAAGTAATGCGGGTTACAACGCCTTTAATCAAGCCATGGCGTTTGTTAAAAAAGATAAATCACGTGACGTACCATTGCACCTGCGAAACGCGCCAACATCGTTGATGAAAAAGTTGAATCATGGACGCGATTACCGTTATGCTCATGATGAACCACATGGTTTTGCAGCAGGTGAGCGTTACTTGCCTGAAGGGATACATGATCCAAGTTGGTATCAGCCGGTTGATCGAGGGTTGGAACGTAAAATCATTGAAAAAATGGCATTTTTACGTCAATTAGATGAACAAGCGATATCCGCCATCAAGGAATGCGATGAATAAGCGCAAATGCATCGGTATACTAAAGGACTCGACGACGACGCTGCGCTATGCCGTTATTCAATTGTTTAAAAAATGTAAAATGCCACTGGCCATATTAGTGTTTACCATGGCTATCGTCTTTAGTGTGTTCCGCGCATTAACGCCTTGGGCCAATCAGTACAAAGGTGATGTTGAAAAACATTTATCAACCCTCTTAGGGCAGCCGGTCACTATCAACGGTCTGCAGACCAGCTGGTACTGGTTCGAGCCCGTGTTAAAAATGGATCAGGTGACGTTGTTTGATAATCAAGATCATGTCTTAAAATTAAATAAATTATTGGTTGGCATTAATATCCTCAGTTCCCTATGGCATTGGCAAATTCAGCCTGGCGTGCTCTATGTTGATGATGCGCATTTAACGTTGCGTCAAATCCATAATCATTGGGAAATCGACGGTTTAAGTCAACCAAAACAAATCATGACATTCGAGCCTGCGACGTATTTACCCGTGTTAAGCTGGCTTTTATCGCAGCAAAAAATAATTATCAAGAACGTGTCAGCATTGGTATATTTCAACAATGGTTCATTGCTTCCGTTGGGGGACCTTCATGTTACGATCGTTCATTCTCATGGTCATTACCGTCTCAAAGGTCGCGCTAATTTAGTCCAA
The DNA here is from genome assembly GCA_947473535.1 of Legionellaceae bacterium. Classification (GTDB taxonomy): domain Bacteria; phylum Pseudomonadota; class Gammaproteobacteria; order Legionellales; family Legionellaceae; genus CANJFK01. Next base: position 12,469 of record CANJFK010000001.1, read on the forward strand.
ACTATTCCCACCGCCTTATCGGTTATTGCCGATATGCAGATCGAGCCACTCACCTTAAACAAAACAAGTGGCCATGCTTATTTGTCTTTAAAGCATGTTTTACCTGTACAGTGGCAAGGTTTTTTACCGAGCACGTTATACCATATGAAGAGTGGGCAGGGTGATCTTGAATTGTGGCTTGATCTAGCTAACGGGCAAGTATCTGGTTTGCAGTCCAGATTAAAACTACAGCACATTGCATGGACCGAAGATGGGAAACCTAAACGTCAGTTTATACAGTTTTTGAATGCTAACGTAGCATGGATAGCGAAGCGTGACGGTTGGCGATTAAGTGGCGATCAGATTAAGTTAGGCACGAACGGCGTTAATTGGCCCGAAAATACGTTTCAGCTTGATTTTAAACGATCCCAACAAGTCTATCGTATGTTTGTGAAAACCGTGTTGCTGAGGCCCGCATTGGCCACTGATATGACGTTACCTGAAATTCTACAACCACTTTTGGCAATGAATTTGCGTGGTGAATTACATGATGCGCAAATCGAAGTTAAAAACAAGCATATTGATTATTTGTTAGCACGTTTTTCGAATTTAGGATGGGACGGTCGTGATGCAATCCCTGATGTAAGCCAAATCTCAGGGGTATTATTTTGGCAGCCAACGGAAGGACGTTTAGAGCTTGATGGTGAAAATACGGTGATAAAGCCCAGAGGGTTGCCTGCCGTAACCTTCAAATTATTCAATGCAGCATTTGACTGGAAAGCATTAAATAATAGTTTTCGAACAAGCATGGAACGTTTTGTGCTCAGCCATCCTGATCTGGTGTTGAGTGCGAGAGGAGCACTTGATGACCCATTGTCTCCAACGAATAGTAATTTGCGCATGACGGCTGAATTTTCTGCGAAAAATGCGCAGCAATGGTTGGCCTATATCCCATCACAATACCTAAAGCCAAAATTAAATCACTGGTTAAAACATGATGTTAAACGAATTGATAAAGCGAGTGGTCAATTGGTGGTTGATGGCTCGTTAGCTGATTTCCCCTATGATCAACACCCCGGGCAATTTTCTATAACCAGCCATCTCAATGGTGTGGATTTACTCATTACAAAACGTTGGCCTTTGAATCGAGATATTGACGCTGATTTACTGATTAATAAACGCGTATTGGAGGCCAATGTCTTCAACGCAGAATTACAAGATATTTTAGTTGATAAATTAAATTTAGTCATTAACGATATTGGCTTGGGCAAAGAGGCGCTGTTAATTCATGGCAGTCTAAATGCACCGGCTAGTAAAATAAAACAATATGTTTTCTCATCGCCATTGCGTTCCCGCTTGTTAAAATGGCAGAAAATGGATATTCAGGATGCATTAGGATTAGACTTACAGTTGGAAATACCGCTTTATCCCGAGAGTGATCACGTATTGGCTCAAGGCGTTTTATCGTTTGATGAGAACCAGGTTCTCTTTCACTACACACCGAATGATGTAGCGGTGGATAAGGTATCAGGGATGTTACAGTTTAATGAATTTGGTATTACTGATGGCGAGTTGCAAGGTACTATTGCCGGCGATCCTATTGTAATGCTCGCGCAGTATGAGCTTGCGCCGAAACCACATACCGATGTCACTATTGATGCCGAGACAACCGCTGCCTTTTTACGTAAAACATTTACTGTGCCGTTACTTGCTTTGATGGATGGGCATTTAAAAATACAGAGTTTAGTGACGTTGAACCATGAGCAACAGGTTTCAGATCATATTCATATTGCTAGTACGCTTGAAGGGGTTGCTATTAATTTACCGACCCCGTTGGGAAAATCGTCAGATGATCTCGCGCCTTTGGCGATTGATTTGGATTGTTCTCCTGAAAAAACAGTGAATTTACAGGTTAATTACGACAATCGTTTGAGTAGTGATTTATGGTTTAAATCGGCGAATAACGTCTTTATGTTAGAAAAAGGCTTTATTCGCTTAGGCCAAGGGCAGGCTAAGTCACAAAAACTAGCTGGCGTGGATATTATTGGTTCGTTGTCAGTTTTTGATGCATCATTATGGCATCAGGCACTATCTAAAATACCAACGGAAGAATCGCCTATCCCAAGGATCGATGGGATACAGGCTATTGATGTTACGCTTGGTGAACTGGCTATTTTTGATCAAAAATACAGCGACATGGCAATCACAGCACGAAAATTAGCGGATGATGATTGGTCGGTTAAATTAAAGCAGGCATCCGTTTTGGCTGATTTGCGTTATAAGCCTGCTGACAATGCGCTTTTTGGGACGTTTGAGCGTTTATCGATAACAAAGCCTGTGTTAAATAAGAATAAAATTAATCCGCCGAAGGCACGCCTTGTGCCCAA
>CANJFK010000002.1 GCA_947473535.1 Legionellaceae bacterium
ACTTTGAGTCGGTCTACTGTTGCAAGCGGTAACAAATTGCCTTGTTGAACTACGCGTCTTGAAAAATCGTAGGACATGCAATGCGTGAGAGACAGTGCTAGACTGAAAATAATGAGTACGGATCGAAGTTGCATTTTCTTTGCCTGCAATGAAAAATTTCGCCATAATAACATGCAATATATCGAATAGGAACGAGTCCGGCATAACGACTTATTTTTGCGGACTTGTTTCATACAAGGAGCTATATGGAAGAGAGCCAGCAGTTAAAAGATGCAGGATTAAAAATCACAATGCCACGTTTGAAAATATTGCAAATTCTTGAGCAAGCCGTCGAGCATCATTTGAGTGCTGAAGATGTATATAAAGCGCTTTTAGAACTGGGCGAAGATGTTGGCTTGGCTACGGTCTATCGTGTACTTACACAATTTGAAGAAGCGGGGCTGGTTAATCGCCATAATTTTGAAGGTGGTTATTCGGTGTTTGAACTGAGTCAGGGTGAGCATCATGACCACTTGGTTTGTGTTAAATGTGGTCGCGTTGAAGAATTTATTGATGACGTCATTGAGCAACGTCAAAAAATGATTGCCGAACGTGCCGGGTTTAAAATGACTGATCATGCTCTAAATATTTATGGCTTATGCCCTGAATGTATATTGTGTTGATGCGATAGCTACCATCTCGTTTGTCCTGTTGATTTTATTGCTTACTTAAGGGATAATTTGCTCATTTGTTTTTCACTCTCCTCGTCGGGTCACTAATGATACCTTCTTCCCAAGATCTAGAAATGCCACCTCGCCAACAATATATTCAGAATTTCCACGGTGATCTCCGGTTGATAGTCGACACGTTTGAGCAATATGGGTTGGACATTAAGGATTATCTCGATCCCGAGTTTCAAGAATTTTCAGAGGATATTAAACAATTACGAGGCAATCAACTTAATAACCTTATCGGTAGCATGCTTGCTTGTGCAGGCAGTCTATTTGCTTTTTCCATGAATGGCGCAATTGCGGCCCAGTGTACATCATTGCCATTGGTTCTACGTGCCACTGTAGCCTCCTCGCCACTATTAATAGGTGGTTTTTTGCGCGTTTTTTCAGCCTATCAAGCAGACCAAGGTAGAGGAAAAGAAAATATTTTGCAGTTGCTGGGCTTAAGCGTGCTTGGGATGATGGGTAATATCATGATTCTGAGGTTGATGATAAAAAATGAAGATTTATCCACCATTACACCAGAGCATTGTTGGCCATTGATCGTATCGGGCGCTTTTATCGGTCTTGGGTTAGGTACTTATTCATCGGGGATGACACTGGGCGCACGCACCGCAGCTAATAATTCAATTGATTTGTGGCATGACAACCTGCAAGAAATTTCTGATATTGTGAGAGCTGCACTTGTTGAAAAAGGCCGTATTCCCCCCGCTCAAATTATTAAAATTCAACCGGGATTCATGTCAAAAGCAATATCGTTTATTTTGCGTCAACATGCCGCCATCTATTCAGCTATCATTGCAGGCGTTGCCAATACGTCACCAAGTATTCCGATTACGATCAATGCCTATGCTGACACATTTGGGTTGAGTAACAGTACGAGAACGGCTTTATTTGCCGGGATCCAGATCATGGCCATGCTGGGTATCTATAGGCTTCTCAATAACCCAATGTACGATCAATTACTGAAAAATAATAAGCAATTAACTCCCGAGCAAGCAAAAAAAATTGCAACGTACGGTGGGCAAGCGCTGTTTGCAAGTGGTTTGACATTTTGGGATGAGATCAAACAGTTAACCTCTGATGATAGGAGAGAGCTTTGGTCCGCCGTTGTTCTGTATTCTGCGTCCTATGGTGTGCTTACGTCGATCACTACCACAGGCGTATTTACCATGATGCCAAGATGCGTGCCTCGTGTAGATGCGTCTTTAACTATCGCACGTGCTATTGCGGTTTCCTCTCTATGTCGTGTGATTCCGTTAATCAATTCATCGTTAACACCAACGCAGCTCAATCAAGGGTCATTGTTGATCATGAGTATGGCGTTGGGAATTTTTGCTTGCGTGGATAAAAAAAATATACCTGAAAGCATGATTTATATTTATGCTGCATTCTGTGGTGTCGTGTGTTTTGCTGTAGTCGCACGTCTCGTCGACAAGACGCCTAACAAAGTGGGTCTTGTGACTGGCGCTTCCAGTGGCGTAGGTGCTTTTGTGGGCGTTCCGTTGAGTTTGATGATGGCGTGGTTGCAAGGATATAATCCGACTGACGGTGTGTGTCCTAACGGTGTGCCGCATGAAACGATGTCATTGCAATTATTGTTGCCAGCCATTGTGTCCGCCATGGCATTATTATCGTTGTATATTCCAGCGGTCAAACGACTCAGACATCATTTTACTCTATTTAAGCCAGTATCTACGGAAGTACCGTTAGAGTGTAAAGACGAGGATAATATTGAGCTACATCAGTCTGCAGATTTACCTGTTCGACATTTCAGCCCAAGGGGTCTTGTAGAATCACAATAATTGCATTAGCTCCCGTAAGCTAATGGACAGGGCGTCCACTATTTCGTCGAGCGATTCTGCATCTTGTAACAAGGCTTGGTTAATTTGCAGCTCAATGCCTAAATAATCCCGCTCAACGTACCGTTTACGCAATGAATTGATAAAGCCTTCATTAATACAGGAGGAAGGATAATTCATGCGTATGCGATAGGCTGTTTGATGAATAAGCAAACTGCTCCATTGCCGAGCAACTTCTTTTTCGCCATGCCGATGTGAGTCATATAAAAGGCCTATCCCTGCATTACGAATGTTTCCATTGAGTACGGGCGCGAAGCTGTGGATGGATAGGTGTAATACCTGTTGGTTTGAATCAATACTTGCTTGAATTAAACCCTTCGTCTGCTGATGAAATGGGTGATGGAATTGGGTGAGCAGCTGTTGTTTTTCTGTTTTTGACAGTAGCTTTGTGTAGTCTGAAAAGCAATGAGTGTGGTTACCATTGCGGTTACAATCAACTAACAGTCGTGTTACGTTACTTTGCGTATATTCGCAGTTTAACGACTCGCTTAACCGTTTGGCAATAGCTAAGGAGCCAAAATCAATGGCGTGATGAGACTCTAATATGGACTTGTTTTTCTCAAATAAGTGTTGGTATTCTGGCGGCACTGTATTGACCGCATGTTCACAACTGATGATGAGTATTGTTGATTTCATGATGATTGTAATTGTTGGTTGTCTACCAGACAATCGCCAAGTTGGCGATAGACACGCGTCAAATTAGGTCGCGTGTAATCACCCTGACAGGCATGTAAAATGCGCTCACTTAAATTGTTATGGCGCAAAATATGTTCTAAAGCCAGTTGACTGGTGTTATCCAAGTCATGGGCCACGGACTCAAGCAACATCGACCATGCGTCCCTTGCGGTCATCGTGCGTTTGGGCAGTTGCCATTGCTCTAATACGACGCTGTCGTCGATACATGTAGCCAAACCGTTTTTGATTGTTTGGGTGTAAATTGATTTTAAACGCGGTGTGTCACAGATCTTTTCTAAATGTAGGTGTGAGTTCTGATTCCATTGTTTAAGGATAGCATGGATAGCGCGGGCAATTGCAACATCAGCTGTTACACATTCCTGCGAATCAATGATACGAATTTCAATTGTTTGGTCTTGGAATTTCGGGATCGCGGCACGGGAGTTTAACCATTCGTGTTGCAAAATCTTTTGTGGATCGAATGGGCTAATGTCGTGATACATTGGCGTTAAAATGTTGTCTTGGTACTGCGATGATGACCGGATAAATTCGGGAATAATATCACCACTAATCGATGGAATGCGTTCGTGATTTTTTCCATAAAAATAGAGGCGTGAATCTTGGCATCCTGTTGAATGACCATCAAGAAAAGGGGTGCTCGCGGCCAGTGATGGTATTAAAGGGAGAAGCAAGCGAATACTGTTGTGTAGATGGAAAAATTCTTCGTCATTAGCAAAAGGTAGGTTGACGTTCATGCTTTGTAAATTGGACCAACCATGACCTTGGCAGTTAAAAATCGTATCGTATTGCTGATCAATCGATCGATTACCATGCGACCAACGTTTGGTTTCTGTTAATGGATCCATCCATGGATGAGCGCCGGTGGGTAATAATTGCAAATTATATTGTTGTAATAGTGGCTGTAATTGCAAAATTGTTTGTTGAAATTGATTGGTGATGGGGGCTTCTGGTGGTTTTAGTGCATTGTTTTTTAATTCTAGCACGTGCAAAACTAATCCATTACTGACGGTGATGTCCTCGAGCGCAACGTTACTGACAGGTTCGCCCGCCAGGCAATTTAGTATGATATCGCTTTTAGGCTGCACATTTAGCGTGTGTCGGTCAACCAGCATGTACTCGATTTCGATACCTAGTACGGATAATAATGAGTAATTAGACATAACCCTGTTTCCTGCGAATGCGCTCTAACAACCGTGCATGATTTGTTGATAAGGTAAAACTCAATGGCGTGTTTGTCAATTGCTGATTACTTTCAATGATAATTCGAGCACAAAATGTGCTACGTCTTCTGGCTGTTGCGGATAATTTGTACATGCCTTTACATCAATCGGTTTGTTAATGCGTTGGCCAGACGTTTGAGATTCTACGATCATTGCTTTTATGTCTTCGCCCATCGTGCAGATGAAATAAACATCCGATTCGGGACGTCGTAGAAATTGCGCTTGAAATGATTTAAACGCTAGGGATATTTTAGCGTTTGCTTGCTTGGCGTGGTAAAAGCCGTGTAATCCACCAGCCAGGTCGGCTCCTACGGCTAAAGCACCAAAGTACATTGATTGTAGATGATTTTTGCTGCGTCTATTTAATGGCAGTTTAATGACAATCTCTCTATCGTTCAAGGTGATTAATGTCGGTTTTAAATGGCCGATTAGGGGTACTTTAAATTGACTAAAGTACCACAAGAAAAATTTAAATCGGGTGAACTGCGTCATGAAACATCCTTTGTTGCTATGCGTAGATTTGAAATAATTTTTTTCACGCCATGCACCGCATTGGCACGTTTCAAAATGGCATCAATGGATTTCGTGGCTTTCACTTCGCCGGTCATAGTGACTACGCCATTGACTGTTGTAGCATTAATCCCTACCAATGGAATTGATTCATCATCCAACACTTTTGCTTTAAGAACAGCTGTTTCTATTTTTGCGGTAATATAAGCGTCAGTGAGCGCTGTGTTGACTCGCTTAATTTCTAAATCGTCTGTTTCAACTGATTTAACGCCTTTGGTATCTTTTGCAAGTCTTAATGCGTCAACAAAGGCTTGCCTGTCTTTGACATAACCGCGTAAATTTACAACCCCGTTTTGAGTCGATACTGAGATTTTTAATGGGTTAAGATTTTTATTTTTGGTAATTTTGGTTGTAATTTTGGTTGTAATAACCGAATCACTGAGTTCTTGTCCTATCCCTTTCAAATCTGTCGCTTGGGCTTGATTAATAAAAAGGACAAAAATTGTAACTAGGATGAGGTGGAGTAATGGACGCATTGAAACCTCGAAATCAGTTGAAGTGCCCGTATTATATCATTTGTTGTGCTATTATTACATTGGTGGCTGTGACATATAATAGGTTTTTCTTGTGTTTTATTGATGTTGCGGCGCATGGTTTTATGTGTCTCTCTTTGTGGGGCAGGGGGTGTGATCTTGTCAAAACCAAAAGTATATGCAACGGGTTTAAATTTACCTTTTTTTAATACAGAAAAAACAATCAATGCTAACCCCGACTCCGACATGATTGCGCGCAATGCATTGCGTGTATTGATGATGGGATGGTGGGAAGACGACAGTTGGCTTGGCTTGAAATCTTGGCAGGTTTTTAAAGCAGTATTTATAAATCGCGACCCTGAGCTACTTCGCGGTATGCGACAAGCTTTTCAAGATGGATTCAATAATATTCATGTTGAACTCAACAGGTTGAAGCCCAAAGGAAAAAAACTGAAGCAAGCAGAGTTTTTTTTGAGCAACTGCCTGAGCTTATTGCCGTTTGCTGATATTTCGCAGCATCAATCGTTCAACATTCCACAATATATTGATGAAGCCTGGGTGATGGTGGAATATAAAGTGGTCCCGATTGAGCTAACACCAACATCCGGTGTTGAAAAACTATTTATTCATGATCGTGATCGAGTATTTGCATATGGGCTAGAGCCTGTCGATAACGATGAAGCAGAACCTCATTTAATCTTTATGGGAACGACTTATCCCGCAGGCCAAGGGTTTATTACCCAAGTGTGCAGCGATTTAGAATCCGATACGCCTGGCGCCTCATTATATCGCACGGGGCGTGATAAAATTACGAGTTGGCTTGATAAACAACAGAAAAAAACACACGTCTGTGGCATGAGCTTAGGTGGCTCTTTATCCTTACTCTTAGCGTTGGATCAGGGCGAAAAATTATCGCGGGTTGATGCGCTTAACCCACCGGGTCTTTATGAGTCATGGATAAAAAATCCCTTCGATAACTGGGGCAGTTGTAGTGAACAACCACCTGTTTATATTCAAAAACAAGGGCGAGATCCGGTGTCTTTTTTTGGTATATGGAAAAGTGAATGGAATATTTTCCACGTCAGGCCGCCTGAAGATAAACAAGGCCCTAATGGTTTGACGGATCATGCATTAAATTATGCGGGTTTTTCGAAAACTAAATTTGTGAAAATTGACACGGATGAAGATAATCAAACAAGAAAACGGCGCAATTTTTGGGTTTATACCGTTATGAGAGGCGTAGCTTATTGGCTCATTATGGTCCCTTTTCGTTATTTGGTGTTACCTGTACTGCGTTATGTCTGGGATCACAAGTTAGCAATCACATTACTTATAGCTTGCGCGGTTATCTTGCCTGTCATTCCAACGATTGCCGCGACAATTATTGGTGGTACACTTACTTTGTCTGTTGCAATCTATCTGATTTACAAATTAACCAGCATGGCTCAAATTTTGTTTGGTTTTAATACAGTAAGCCCCCCGCGATGCCATGACCCACTATTATTTAATACGAATGAAGAAAATGATGATGACTCTATTGAGCCAAGTATAGATGGTAGTGAGCTTAAGGTTTAAATTGGGTGAGGTGGCCCATTGTCTTGATGCTCGATGTCTGACGCTTTCACTGCATCTAGTTGAGCTTTATAAAAAGCAACTTGTTGCGTGTGAAGCTGCAATTCAGCGGACGCGTATGGATTCGGTATGATTTCGACTTCCTCTGGCACATCATCTTCCAATTCTTCATGAGACGATGGAATCACTCGACCACGCATGACCCCTTCTTTTACACTACCGCCATAGGCTGATATGTTATTTTGCCAGTCTGATTTAAGACAAGAGCTGCCAGCCCAAGGATCGACAATCAAATCGTCAACAAACATAAATTGATGATTGATACCAAACTGACCAATAGAAACGGCGCCGGGATATCCCGCCATTCTTAATATTAATGCGCCCGCATAAGCAAATTCCTGGCAATTTCCACATCCTGTTTCAAGCGCCTTAACCGCTGCTTCCGCGTGTGAAGAAACCTGCTGTTGGTAAGATCGAATGGTTTGTTCTATTTCCCCTTGTTCTGGATAACCTTCGGGACCCAAAGAAAGTCTTGTGGAGCTATTTGGAATTGCGTTATTCATATAGTTCAATAAAAAATCCACTGCTTCTTGGGCTGTGGCGTTCGATAAATCAGGTAAGTGTTTCATATTGCCCAACACCGGTTCATTGTGTATCTTTTTAGTATAGCACTCTGTGTGGGTTTCGTTTTCGTAGATTTTATAAAGTAGACAAGTAAGCTATTAAAGAATAGCATTTGAACTTCATGTACAAAATCACTTAAATCATGGGGTTCAAGACAGGATGTATCAGGTTATCCGCCCTTTTTTATTTTCCCTTCCCCCTGAACAAGCGCATGAATTAGTGCTGTCGGCAATGCACTACGTGCCCGCATCGCTGTACACTCAGCCGAAAGGACGGGTTGTGAACGCCATGGGTCTGGCGTTTCAGCATCCTATTGGTTTAGCGGCGGGGCTGGATAAAAATGGCGAGCATCTTGATGCGTTAGCCAAACTTGGTTTTTCATTTATTGAGCTAGGAACGGTTACACCTCGCCCGCAGGAAGGAAATCCTAAACCACGACTATTTCGTTTGCCGAAAGCGCGCGCCATCATCAATCGAATGGGTTTTAATAATCATGGCGTTGATGCGTTGCTGGCAAACATTAACAACGTTAAGTACCAGGGTATTTTGGGGATTAATATAGGGAAAAACAAAGACACGCCACTCAATCAAGCAGCCAGTGATTATTTATATTGCTTGCGTAAAATATACTCGCGTGCATCGTATGTGACGATAAACATTTCTTCACCTAATACACCAGATTTACGTCAATTACAGCAGGGTGAATATTTTAGTGATCTGATAAGTCAACTTCGTAAAGAGCAGCTTCAATTAGCGGATGAATATCAACGTTACGTACCGTTAGTGGTGAAATTATCACCGGATGAAAGCGATGAAACGCTAAAAATAATGGCTGATGTTATTGTTTCCGCTGGCATTAATGGCATTATTGCGACAAATACAACCTGCGCTCGTGATACGGTTCACACCTTGGTGCATGGTGACGAGTTAGGTGGTTTAAGTGGTCAACCACTGTTCGAGCGGTCGACGCATTGTTTGCGCGTGCTAAAACAAGTGGTGGGCGATGATGTTACTTTGATTGGTGTAGGCGGTATTGATCACACTGAGGCTGCTCGTCAAAAAATAGCAGCGGGTGCATCGTTATTACAAATTTATACGGGTTTAATTTATCAAGGCCCTGGTTTAGTGAATACATTAGTGGATGGATTATGATGCGGTTTTTTTTAAGTACAATGTTAATACAACTATTTTTTTTATGCCCGGCATTGGGCGAAACAATGAGTCCAAACACGATTCCAGCGGCATTGCTTTACAAAGGAAAATCGATTGACCCACTTTGTTTAGTCGAATTTAATACGACCATTGGCATCATTGATTTGGATAAATGCGGTATTAATGCAGTATCCGGGCGTGGCATTGCTGATCAGAATAAACAATTAATGTCGCAAGGGTATATTGGTTATAACTATACAATAAAAATCAATGAGTCCGTTAATTTACACGGGTATAGCTACTATAAAGTTTTTGGTGAAAATGGGACTGCTGCCATTGTTCAAACGATAAATCATGGGGGTGGTACGGGCGATGTATCCTCGTTAAGTTTGGTTGAGCGTGCGGGACATACGATTAAAGTGACGGTGCTTAACACCGGCGATCGGTGTAATCATGGCCTGGTTCACGTGGCGCGGGAAAGGGGGGCTGATGGTAACCACTTGGTTTATAGCAGTAAACTGACGGCGTATGATTTTTTGAAAATGACTCACAATAATCCCCATCATTTAAAAGCCTATGATGATCTTGATGATTGTGCTATTTGCTGCAAGGCCACTGCGGTGTTTCAGCGTGACATAGGCGCTAATTTTTCGCATGAAAAATTACTGTATGTCGACTTGGCTGCTTTTCCACAAGACGCAGCACAAACACCAGCCCCTCAAAAATACCAGGCTTGTTTTGATAAACTGTTTAACCAGTATATAAAACAAGGTAAAACTAAATTAGACAGAAAACAATTGGATCATTTTATTCGCCAATTTAATCAACAATGTATAAAGCATGTGTGTGCTCGTTAATTTTATTAGGGCTTGCCACTAGCCAATTGCATTAATTTTTAGTAAAGTACGGCCACTGGATAACTTAAGTGTTCAATAAAGATACCAATTCAGCGTGTTTTTTGATATACTGCGCGCGCGAAGTACTCGCATACATTTGAATTGCTTTCTTTGCCAAGGAGTTACCTTGACTGACTCGTGTGCCGTCGATTTCAATGAGGCATTACCCCGCAATGCGTGGATGCCATGGTTGGTTTGTCTTTCTGCCGGGTTATTTTTCTTTTACGAATTTTTTCAGCTTAATTTATTCGATGTAATCAATCAGTCTTTACGTACTGAATTTAATATTAATGCAGCACAATTGAGCTGGATGTCCAGTACGTACATCTGGGCTAATGTTCTTTTCTTATTACCCGCAGGTATTATTCTCGATCGCTTTTCGGCACGCATAGTTATTCTTATAGCGATGTTAATTTGTGTCATTGGTACGGTTGGTTTCGCGTGGACTCACTCGTTTGTTTGGGCGTCATTTTTTCACTCGCTTACCGGCTTGGGGAATGCATTCTGTTTTTTATCCTGCGTTGTATTGGTCTCTCGCTGGTTTCCTCCGCGGCGCCAAGCGTTGGTGATTGGTTGTATAGTAACCATGGCTTTTATTGGTGGCGTGATGGCGCATACCCCGTTGGTTTATCTGAATGACCAATACGGTTGGCGCAATGCCTTGATAATTGATGGTGGTGTAGGCGTACTGATTCTTTTGTGGATTGGCTTTATGGTGAGAGAAAAAAGCAATCAACTTGCGGCTGATAAGTGCTCCAAAGATCATACCTGGTTATCTGATTTTAGACATGCGTTGTTAACTATTCAAAATTGGTTTGCAGGGCTTTATACGGCATGTTTGAATTTACCTATTATGGTGCTTTGTGCCTTGTGGGGTGCTAGTTATTTACAGGTTGTGCATCATCTACCAGACATTGTGGCAAGCAATATAATCAGTTTGGTTTTTTTTGGAAGCATTATTGGTTGTCCTTTGGTGGGTTGGCTTTCTGACAGCATGGAGCGGCGCAAGCCACTCATGATTGTTGGCGCGGTTGCAACGTTGTTGACCTTGATTCCCTTGTTTCTAGGGATTGACTTATCCCAAACGACATTAGGTATTCTGTTTTTCGCATTAGGCTTCTTCACCAGTACTCAGGTGATAAGTTACCCATTGATAGCAGAAAGTAACAGCAGTAGAAATACTGGTGCGGCAACAGGTATCGCGTCCGTGATTGTCATGGGTGGTGCGGGTGTTGGTCAGGTGTTGTTTGGTTTATTAATGCAACGGCATGCTGGCAGCATCACGCAACACTATGCAGCAGCTGATTTTCAATTTGCGATGTGGATATTTCCCATAACGATTGTCATCGCGTTGATAGCGATTTTATTGACCCAAGAAACTCATTGCAAACGTTTTGATTAAGGAGCTTTTATGCAAATGGTTGAGGAGTGCCAAGGTTTGAATTCGGTAAAGACGTCATGGTTGTTGCCCTGGGTGATTTGTTTTGTTGCGTCATTATTTTTCTTTTATGAATTTATCCAGGGCAACATGTTTGCTTCCATCGCTGACAACATCATGCTTGATTTCCATATTCAAGCGGACAAAATGACTTATTTGTCCAGTATTTATTATGCATCCAATGTATTATTTCTTCTCGTAGCAGGTGTCTTGCTCGATCGATTTTCCGCTAAAAAAACGATTATTATTGCGATGCTGCTTTGTGTATTGAGTACGTTTACCCTGGCTCACGCCCATTCATTTTATTTGGCGCTATTTTGTCGATTTCTGACCGGTATAGGCAGTGCCTTTTGCTTTTTAGGGCCTATTCGGATTGCTTCGCGTTGGTTTCCTTCCAAGCAGATGGCCTTGGTTACAGGTGTTGTGGTGACCATCGCGATGATGGGTGGCATGCTAGCTCAATATCCTTTGACGAAGTTAGTTATTCTTATCGGTTGGCGTGATTCACTCGTGACGATAGGTTGGCTCGGTATACTCATGCTCGCGGCGATGTTGGTGTGGATTAAGGATGCGCCGGAAAATGAAGTTGTACACGTGCGCAAACACATGAGCGTGCTAGCCACAGCCAAAAAAGCATATCTAAATCTGCAAACCATGCGCGCCGCGTTGTATGCCAGCTTAATGAATATGGCTGTTGCTGTATTTGGTGCGATGATGGGTTCTTTGTATTTGATGCAGCGCCTTGGTGTGAATAAAGAAGATGCGGCAATGGTGAATTCCATGTTATTCCTTGGGGCAATTATTGGCGGTCCTGTGATAGGTTGGTGCTCTGATAAACTGGGTTTGCGTATATTACCGATGAAGCTGGGCGCTTTGGCATCGTTAATTACCGTCACCGGTATTTTATACTTGCCCGTTTCTTTAAACGAAATGGCGGTGCTGTTTTTTTTGCTGGGTTTTTTTACCGCCGCACAAATCATAAGTTATGCCTTGGTTGCCGAAAGCTGTTCGCCAATAATGACGGCTACAGCGCTGAGCATCGTGTCTATTCTTACGCAGGGCGGGTATATCATTTATCAAAATTTGTTTAGTTTTTTATTATTGCGGCACGGTGAAATGCATGTATTTGATAATGTACCCATTTATTCACTGGGTGATTATCAGGCCGCTTCCGTTATTTTGCCTTTAGGATTGGGTCTAGCGTTATTTTCTATTTTTAAACTCAAAGAGACGCATTGCCGGAACACGTTTGATAAGGATAACTAGAGATGAGCTCTGCACGCGTTTGTATATTATTAATGGATTCATTGGGTATTGGTGCAAGCCTTGATGCTCACAGCTATGGTGATGATGGAGCGAATACCTTTGTGCATATTGTTGATGCGTGTCGTGACGGGCAAGCGGAGATTGCTGGTGTGCGTACAGGGCCATTGCATATCCCAAATTTAGCGCGTGTCGGTTTATACCACGCAGCGGTGGCAAGTTCTGGTTTAAAGGTGATTGATTTATCTACGGTTAATCCGCCTGTTGGATTGTACGGTTATGCGGTTGAGCAAAGTTTGGGAAAAGATACACCGAGTGGTCATTGGGAGTTGGCGGGTGTGCCTGTATTGTCTCCTTGGGGTTATTTCCCCGAAGTGGAGCCGTGTTTCCCGGAGGAATTAATAAGTGAATTAGTCCAGTTAGCGGGATTGCCAGGTGTCCTAGGACAGAAGCATTCGTCGGGTACGACCATTATTGAAGCGTTGGGTGAGGAGCATGTACGTACTGGATCGCCGATCGTTTATACGTCCGCCGATAGTGTATTTCAAATTGCAGCTCATGAAGCGCATTTTGGATTGCAGCGCCTGTATGATGTGTGCGAAATTGCCCGTAAACTTGTTGACAAATATCAGGTAGGCCGAGTGATAGCAAGGCCCTTTATTGGGGATCCTGGCGCGTTTTCACGTACTGGAAACCGGCGAGATTATGCGACGTTGCCACCAGAGTTGACGCTATTGGATTATCTTAAAACAGCCGGCAGAGAGGTTGTTGCCATTGGAAAAACGGCCGATATTTTTGCCCATCAGGGCATCACCCAAACGATAAAAGCGAACGGTAATATGGCTCTATTTGATGCAACAATAAAGGCAATGCAAACCTTAGCCCCGGGTGGTTTGGTGTTCACTAATTTTGTAGATTTTGATTCGTCTTATGGACATCGGCGTGATGTACCTGGCTACGCCCATGCGTTAGAACAATTTGATGCACGTCTTCCCGAGCTGATGGCTATGTTGAAACCCGATGATCTGGTGGTGATTGCAGCTGATCACGGCTGTGATCCAACCCATCCTGGATCTGATCATACACGAGAACACATTCCAGTCTTGATGTTTGGTCCGTCAGTTGAGGGACGATTTATTGGTCGACGTGATACGTTTGCCGATGTTGGACAAAGCTTAGCTGAGTTTTTGACGATTCAACCGCTATTACATGGGGTTTCTTTTTTATAAATGAATTATTCTATCCTGTTTAATCAGTATTGTGAGTCGTTGGCACTTAAACTTACTTCATTGCGCAAGGAAGTGCTATACGTGTTGTGGAGTGAAAAAAAACCACTAAAAGCATATGAAATATTGGATAGTTTACTTAAAATAAAACCCAACTCAACGCCGCCAACGGTATACCGAGCGCTAGTTTTTTTTGTAGCCAAGGGTATTGTACATAAAATTGAATCGATCCAATGTTATACCTTGTGTTGTGAGCCTGAAAAACATTTACCATCGGAAGTGTTGATGGTTTGTAATAATTGCCATCAAGTTGTTGAAGTATACGATGCACTGATGCACGCATTGGTTGCGAGATTGGCTGTTGATCATTGTTTTAAAATAAACCAAGACGCAATAGAATTGAAAGGTATTTGTCAGCAGTGTTTGATGTTGACTCAATCCTAACATCAATGGCGCTACCTTAGAGAACCCCCATTTGAAAAAAGGGGGTTCTAGAAGCCGACAGACCCTTGCGTCCATATACGTCGGTAGGGAGGGGCATTTAAAACGCATCGTTGCATCGTCAGTCATGAATGGCTTTGGCTTTGTTGCGAAACCCCTGGCAGTATCTTCTTTCACAAAATTCAGACGGATCGACGGCTTTGAGGCATTCCTAACGATGTCATTTTATTGAGTGCTCCACTAGCGATCATGGCCTCTTGTTCTTGTCGAGAAAACTCACGAGAATGCATCGTATCGCCAACTGTTTTTTGGTAGCGTTGCACACCAAGCTCCGAATAATTTCGCCGACCATATTGCCTGTTTCTTTGCCATATCATTCGGCCGGTCGCCGCGATTTCAATAATGTTGCTATTGCGTTGAGACGCCGCTTTATCATTTAAAACCGCATTCCGTTTAGGTGGAATAACAACGGAAACATTGGGTGAGTGCTCAGTTACGGCGTTATAAACCGGCGTTTCATCATACGCACCATCGGCTGAAAAATGGTCAAT
>CANJFK010000003.1 GCA_947473535.1 Legionellaceae bacterium
AACAAGAGCGCAGATACTATCAGGGCCCAGTGAACGTACATCACTAACCAGAGGCCGAATATATGACTGCATCTCAACCTACCTTGCTTAAAATAATGGTTCCACCTATTGCAAGACCCGGCAGGGTCCATATATGTCAACAGACCCTAATACATCATCATTCTTCAAGTAATTCCGCTTCTTTTATTTCAAGCTCAACCGATTCTATTTTTTGAAAGCGCAGTGATATTTTTTTTGCTGATGTGTTTACTTCGTTCACATCTTGATGGGCTAAATCAATGTGTTTTGTTAGTTTATCCATGCGCTTTTCAAATCGTTGGAAATCATCCGCTAGTGAATGCAAATGTTTTTGAATAATATGAACTTGCCTGCGTGTTGCATCGTCTTTAAGCACAGCTCTTGCGGTTGTTAAAACGGCCATTAAGGTGCTTGGAGAAACCAACCATACTTTCAATCGCTGGGACATGGCAATAACTTCCGGATAATTAGCATGCACTTCAGCAAAAATGGATTCGGCGGGGATAAACATCACCGCGCCATCTGTCGTTTCATTCGGAATGATGTATTTTTCAGCAATATCTTTGATGTGTTTTTGTAAATCTTGACGAAACTGTTGTTGTAGTGATTTTCTTTCGACTGAAACTGCATCCGTATTCATTAGTTTCTGATAGGTTTCGAGCGGAAACTTTGCATCAATAACCACATTACCCGTTGGTTCTGGTAAAAATAAAATGCAATCAGCACGTTTTTGGTTACTGAGGGTGTATTGTAAGCTGTAATGAGTACTGGGAATCATATTAGCAATGAGGGTTGCTAATTGTACTTCACCAAACGCACCTCGTGCGCGCTTATCAACCAATATATCTTGTAGGCTCACAACATGGCTAGAGAGCTCGGTGATTTTCTTTTGTGCTTCATCAATGATGGTTAAGCGTTTTACCACATCGATAAAGGTGGATGATGTTTTTTCAAACCCTTCTGTTAGACGATGATTGACTTGCTGTGTTAGCCCTTGCAAGTGCGCTCGTATTTCTTCAGTCAATGCCTGTAGGTGTGTGCTGAGTGAGCCTGTGTGTTGTTTAAAGCTATGGTTTATTTGCTCCCGTACATCCACCATCTGGCGTTGCACTGTCTCTGCTATCAATTGTTGGTTGATTAGCTGGCCTTGCATTACTTTTTCATGGATGCCATGTTGTCCTGCTTGAACAACTTGTTGCAGATCAATATGCAATTGATGAATTTGTACGGTAAAGGCTTGCTGCAGTTTATCGTGATGTATATCCGCTTGTAGACGTTGATGCCGTTGTCGTCTGATGAGCCAAAAAAAAAGCAACGCTTGTAATGATAGTGTTCCAGCTGCGATAAGGTCAAAGGTAGTTAATTCAATCATGTTTAATCTATAAATTATTTGTCGATGGAGGGATTATACTGCAACGGCTTTTGACTAGCGCGCTATTTTTTAAATAGATGTTGGTGGTAAACTCGAACATTTCACCCATTATGGCTGTTTACGAATGAGCACTGATACCATCCTTGAAAAAATCCATGCATTAAGTGAGCGTATTCGGCTTTATGATTATCATTATTATGGGCTAGATGAGCCCTTGGTTCCCGATGCCGAATATGATCGATGCTATCAAGCGTTACAAACATTAGAGAACCAATATCCTCACTATATCGAAAATAATTCGCCAACCCAACGTGTCGGCTCGAGTCCCGCAAGTGAACTGCAACCCATTGAGCATCAAAAGCCGATGCTTTCATTGTCGAACGTATTTTCTACCGGTGAACTACAAGCGTTTATGAAGCGAGTCACCGATAAATTGGACGTGGATGAATCGCATTTATTATTTACTTGCGAGCCAAAATTAGATGGTTTGGCCGTGAATCTAACATACGAAAAGGGCTTGTTAACTCACGCAGCTACTCGCGGGGATGGTGCGACTGGCGAAGATATTACCAATAATATTAAGACTATTGCGGCGGTTCCGCTGCAATTAATGACAGACCGGGCTCCAGCATTAATTGAAGTCCGTGGCGAAGTTTATATTCCGAAAGCGGGATTCGAAGCGTTCAATGAGCAAGCACGTCGGCAAGGTGAAAAAGTATTTGCTAATCCCCGCAATGCAGCGGCTGGCAGTTTACGGCAACTTAATCCAGCGATTACTGCAAAACGGCCATTAGCTATTTATTGTTATGGCATTGGCGCATGTGAAGGAATGGATTTACCTGACAGCCATATGCAGCAATTGAATTTGTTACGCCAGTTGGGTTTTAGAGTCTCGCCTGAAAATCAACTAGTGAGCGGCTTCTCCGGCTGTTTGGCCTATTACGAGTCTATATTGGCTCGTCGTACAAACCTGCCTTTTGAAATTGATGGTGTGGTTTATAAGGTGGATAGCAATACTTTTCAAAAAAAATTAGGTTTTGTTGCTCGAGCGCCACGTTTTGCGTGTGCACATAAATTTCCAGCCGTTGAGGAGATAACGACATTAATTGCCGTTGATTTTCAAGTTGGGCGCACCGGTGCATTAACGCCTGTTGCACGTTTGAAGCCCGTTAATGTGGCTGGGGTCGTTGTTAGTAACGCAACATTACATAACATGGATGAAATTACTCGTAAAGATATCCGGATTGGCGATGTAGTTATTATTCGGCGTGCGGGTGATGTTATTCCTGAAGTTGTGTCGGTTATTCTTGAGCAGCGTCCAGAACAGACTCAAACCATTCATTTGCCAAAAACGTGTCCAGTCTGCAATGCAGAGGTAATACGTGAAGATGATGAAGCGGTGGCACGTTGTACAGGTGGATTGTTTTGCAAAGCACAATTGAAGCGGATTGTTTGGCATTATGCTTCGCGAAAAGCGATGGCAATCGATGGTCTTGGGCGTGCGTTGATCGATCTGTTAGTTGACGTTGGCATGTTAAATGATGTTGCTGATTTATATGGTTTGACACTTGAATCATTGGAAAAACTACCGCGAATGGGTAAAAAATCGGCTGAAAATTTGCTGGTAGCGCTTGAGCACAGCAAGAAAACCACGTTTCATCGTTTTTTATATGCATTGGGCATTCGAGAAGTTGGTGAAGCGAGCGCTCGCATTTTAGCGAGTCATTTCCCTAATTTGGAAGCACTTAACGCCGCGTCAGTCGAAGAATTAATGATGCTTAAAGACATTGGTCCAGTGGGCGCGTCGTATCTTATGCATTTTTTTGCACAAACCCATAACATTGATGTAATGAATAAATTGATGGCTTTTGGCGTTCATTGGCCTGTTGAGCCTATTTTGCCAGTGAGCACACAACATCCACTTTACGATAAGGCGGTTGTGCTGACCGGCACGCTGGCTAGTCTGAGTCGCGAAGACGCTAAAGCAAAACTTCTAGCGGTAGGCGCGCGCGTTGCTGGCAGTGTTTCAGCTAAAACGGATTATGTTGTGGCTGGAAGTGAAGCAGGCTCTAAACTGACAAAAGCGATGGCGCTTGGGGTGCGCGTTCTATCAGAAGATGAGTTGCTTGATTTGCTAGTTTAGTTGTACTATTTTGCAATGGCAAAAAAAATCGTTACTGATATCCAAAAACACCTATTTGCGTTGCTTTTTTTTCAGCAAGGAGCGCTGCTGGCTGCTGGTTGGGTTTTTAATGATCCTTACCCCTCCAGTGATTCACTGCAAAAAATCTATTACACGTCGTTTACCGAGCAGCCTAAAACGCTCGATCCTGCCAAATCGTATGAGCTTGCTGAATTTCAAATTGTTATGCAGACTTATGAACCTCTATTGCAATACGACTATTTAACTAGACCCTATCAGTTAGTTCCTTTAACAGCATTGCAAATGCCAGACGTGCATTATTACGATCAAGCGGCTCATGAGGTTACTTCGCCACAAACCACGAATGTTGCATACAGCGTTTATACTATAAAAATCAAGCCGGGGATTTTGTATCAACCGCACCCGGCCTTTGCACGGATAAATCGTGGGAATGAGGTGCATTACCGTTATTATCCCTTAGCGGCTGGTTATTTTCATGAGCACAATATTAATCAACTGTCTGATTTTAAAGCGTCAGGAACACGTGAACTAACGGTTGATGACTATATTTACCAAATTAAACGCTTGGCAAATCCAGCGATTTCCTCACCCATTTATGGCGTCATGAGCCAGTATATTGCAGGTTTTCGTCAGTTTGCTAAGACGTTACCATCGCTTGAGCACGCAAATGGGTTTATTGATTTGCGGCAATATCCCATGACTGGGTTACACAAAATTGATAATTATACCTTTGAAATTACACTAAAAGGTCAATATCCCCAGTTTATGTTTTGGTTGGCGATGCCTTTTTTCTCTCCCGTACCGTGGGAAGTCGATCGCTTTTACAGTCAACCAGGCATGGCTGAGAAAAATTTGAGTTTTAGTTGGTATCCAATGGGTACGGGCCCTTTTATGTTGACTGAAAACAATCCAAACAGTCGCATGATGCTGGAAAAAAACCCAAATTATCGTGTGGAGTTATTCCCAGCAACGGGCACCCAAGCTGATAAAGACAAAGGATATCTGCAGAACGTGGGCAAGCGTTTACCGCTTATCGATAAAGCCGTATACACCTTAGAAAAGGAATCCATTCCTCGCTGGAGTAAATTTTTACAAGGCTATTATGATTCATCAGGGATTAGCGCGGACAGTTTTGACCAAGCCATTCATGTTACTGCATCCGGAGACGCTACCTTAAGTCCTGCATTTCAACGCAAAGGCATGCACTTAGAGAAAACCGTTGAGTTGGCTATTTATTATCTTGGTTTTAATATGTTGGATCCTATCGTCGGTGGTGGTAGTGAGCGTGCAAGAAAATTGCGACAAGCTATTTCTATTGCGATTGATTATGAAGAGGATATTGCCATTTTTTTGAATGGGCGAGGGAGAGCCGCACAAGGCCCACTTCCACCTGAAATTTTTGGGGTTAGAAAGGGCGCTGCAGGTATTAATCCCTATGTTTATGTTTGGGATGGGCATGCTCCTAAACGACGACCAATCGCCGATGCGAAAACACTGATGATTGAGGCAGGGTATCCGGGTGGCCTCGATCCATCGACTGGGCGTGCGTTGATTTTAAATTATGATTTAGCTTCCGTGGGCGGGCCTGATGATAAAGCGCAATTGGACTGGATGCGAAAGCAATTTGCACGTATTGGTATCGAACTTGATGTTCGTGCGACGCAATACAATCGTTTCCAGGAGAAAATGCGTAATGGAAACGCGCAAATTTTTAAATGGGGATGGAGCGCGGATTATCCTGATCCAGAAAATTTCTTATTTTTACTGTATGGTCCAAATGGAAAGGTGGCCTATGGTGGTGAAAATGCGGCAAACTATCAGAACCCAGCCTATGATAAGCTGTTTGATTTGATGAAAAACAGACACAATGACGAAAGACGTCAAGCGTTAATTGATGAAATGGTCGCGCTGTTGCGTAAAGACGCACCGTGGGCCTGGGGAATTAACAGTGAAAATTTCACGTTAAGTCAACAATGGATTACGCCACTTAAGCCCGCGTCGATAGCCACAAGTACGTTAAAATATATTGGGTTAAATGATGTTCAACGTTTCGAATTACGTCAACGCTGGAATAAGCCTGTCTTATGGCCGATTGGGCTATTTGTTCTAGTCATTGCGCTGTCCTTGTTACCTTTTGTGCTTGCTTACCGTAAAAAACAACAATCTCATGCTTCGAGAACGCCATGATGATAGCTTATTTGTTACGACGAATTGTTTATGTCATTCCTATTCTACTCGGCATCAATCTGTTGACCTTTGCTTTATTTTTTATGGTGAATTCGCCCGATGATATGGCGCGGATGCAATTGGGACAAAAACATATCGGCTCACACGAGATTGTGCAGTGGAAAATTCAGCATGGTTATAATTTGCCATTATTTTATAATGAGGCGACAGAGGGACTTAACCAGTTCACTCAAACCTTGTTTTTTCAGAAATCATTTCGGTTGTTTGTGTTTGATTTTGGTATGTCAGATGCTGGACGTGATATTAAGCAAGATATTGCAAAACGCATGTGGCCTAGTTTAGCGATCGCGCTACCCGCATTGGTATTAGGTGTCGTGTTAAATATATTGCTGGCCATCATGATGGTGTTTTTTAGTATGAGTTATCTTGATCTCGGTGGGGTTATTTTTTGTATTGTTTTAATGTCAATCTCAAGTATGTTTTACATTATTGGCGGTCAGTTTTTGTTTGGCAAAGTGTTACGGCTGGTGCCTATTTCGGGTTATGACAGCGGCTTTAATTGCATTAAATTTATTTTATTGCCTGTGCTGGTCGAGGTTGTTAGTGGGTTAGGCTCTGGTAGCCGCTGGTACCGTACATTATTTTTGGAAGAAATGAGCAAGGATTACGTAAAAACGGCTCGTGCCAAGGGATTGTCTGAAGTCGGTGTGTTATTTCATCACGTATTAAAAAATGCAATGTTACCTATTTTAACGAGCATTGTTGTGATCATCCCGTCGTTATTCATGGGCAGTCTGGTGTTAGAGTCATTTTTCGCGGTTCCTGGGTTAGGAAGTTATATTATTGATGCCATTCAACGGCAGGATTTCGCGATTGTAAGGGCGATGGTATTTTTAGGGTCAGTACTTTACATCGTGGGTTTGATTGCGACAGATATATCCTATACTTTGGTTGATCCGCGAGTGAGGTTTAAATAATGTCGTGGACTGATCAATGTTTTCTCGTGGTTTTATTATTGAGCCTAATCACTATTATCCGAAGTTTTCGTAAAGAGCATATTCGGCATGCATTTCAGTCTATTTTTCACAAGCCAGTTGCGATGAGTGCGTTTATTATCTTGCTATTTTTTCTATGCATTGGCGTGCTTGACTCAATTCATATTAAAAACGTACCCGGATCGTTGCTCGATCGCGTATTGGCACCGTTGGGCGAACAGTATGAACAAACCTATTCGGCCCCGTTTGCTTTAACGTTGTATTCCTCTGAAACGTTGTTGATAAAAGGTAAAGCCACGCAAATTTTCCCACGTTTAACGTACCCACCTGCTCGTTTTCAAAAGGATGATGATAAGCGTCGATGGGTTATTGATGTTATGGTGGTTACGCTGTTTATTTGCTTGCTGACCGTGTTTCTTTTATGGTTAGGTCTGCTGGTATTGAGGCGACACCGGCAATGGGAGCTAAAGCCAAGTCCTGTCGCGTTAACCGCCTTGCT
This sequence comes from Legionellaceae bacterium, assembly GCA_947473535.1. Lineage (GTDB taxonomy): Bacteria > Pseudomonadota > Gammaproteobacteria > Legionellales > Legionellaceae > CANJFK01. The sequence continues at coordinate 7,236 of CANJFK010000003.1, forward strand.
GACACTATTTTTTTTCTTGTATTTTATCATTGTCGGGTATTGGTTATCCAGGAAATTGCATATTTTCGGCACAGGCCAAATTGGGCAAGATATTTTTTATTATTCAGTAAAGAGTATCCGTACAGGCCTTGTGATCGGTATTTTAACGACATTGTTCATGATGCCGTTGGCCTTATTTGCGGGCATATCGGCTGGTTATTTTGGGGGTATTGTAGATGACATTATCCAATACATTTATACAACATTAAGCTCAATACCAGGCGTGCTACTCATTACAGCATCGGTGCTATCGATGCAAACCTATATTGCGAATCATCCTCAACAATTTGCGACGCTGGCACAAAGTGCTGATGCCCGGTTGCTTGCGTTATGTCTTATCCTTGGCGTTACAAGTTGGACAAGTTTATGTCGGCTTTTACGAGCTGAAACATTAAAGTTGCGTGAAATTGATTTTGTGTTAGCCGCCCAAGCATTAGGTAGTCGTTCGTTTAGAATTATCCTGAAGCATTTGTTACCCAATGTGATGCATATCGTTATTATCACCCTGGTTTTGGATTTTAGTTTTTTAGTATTGGCCGAAGCCGTGCTTTCTTACGTGGGTGTTGGTGTCTCGCCGATGACCATCAGTTGGGGGAATATGATCAATGCGGCACGCTTGGAGTTGGCTCGTGAGCCTATCATTTGGTGGCCAATGTCTGCAGCATTTGTACTTATGTTTACCTTGGTTCTGGCGAGTAATCTGTTTGCTGATGCAGTGCGCGATGCGTTTGATCCTCATCGGGTTTAATCGAAACAGTGCTTGTAATCTCTAAAAATTGTAGATGCCAGAGCGCAGTAGGCCTTGCTGAGTTCGTGCGAGTTCGGTACAGTGCCCCTCATTCACTATGACGAGTTAATCTTGTATGCAACAACGTTTTGTTCACTTACGTGTACACACTGAGTTTTCTTTAGTTGATGGTCTGGTACGAGTCAAGCCATTGATGGATCTATTGCCGAAAAAAGGCATGAACGCAGTTGCAGTGACGGATTTTTGTAATCTGTTTGCTGCCGTTAAAGTGTTTCAAGCCGCCATAGCATCTGGCATCAAACCAATTATTGGTTGTGATTTACCTTGTTATGATCCAGAAAAACCCAATCAAATTTCATCGTTAGTCCTGCTGTGTCATAACGAGGTAGGTTATCGACATTTAACTTGTTTGGTGTCCAAAGCTTATCAAGAAGGTCAATACCTAGGTAAACCGCGGATAAATCCAGCCTGGATAGAACAATATGCCGAGGGTTTGATTGCCTTATCTGGTGGACGTTCTGGTGACATAGGACAAGCATTGCTCGCTAATGATGAGAAAATGGCCTACGAGCTTGCCAATCGGTGGATGACACTTTTTCCCAACCGATTCTATCTGGAAATACAACGCACGGGCCGCCCTGACGAAGCGCTTTATAACGAGCGCGTGGTTAGCTTGGCGGAGCAGCTGCAAATTCCCTTGGTCGCGACAAATGATGTTCGTTTTTTATATGAAGACGATTATGATGCACATGAAGCGCGCGTTTGTATTCATGATGGCTATTCGCTGGCAGATCCAAGACGTAACACGAATTATAGTGCTGAGCAATATTTGCGATCTGCTGATGAAATGGTGGATTTATTCAAAGATTTGCCTCAAGCGATACAAAATACAGTCGAAATTAGCAAACGATGCACGGTCAAGCTTAATTTAGGAAAAAATTACCTTCCTAATTTCCCTATCCCGGATGGTTCTTCGGTAGAAGATTACTTATCTAAACTATCACGGGAAGGCCTGACGGGCCGGCTTGATAAAATTTTACACGGTCAAGACGCTGACCTCCAGCGACAGCCCTATGAGCAACGATTACAAATTGAATTGGATGTTATTAACTCCATGGGATTTGCTGGGTATTTTCTTATCGTAGCTGACTTTATTCGATGGGCAAAACAAAATGGTGTTCCGGTCGGGCCAGGGCGGGGTTCGGGTGCAGGCTCATTGGTCGCCTATGCATTAATGATTACCGATCTGGATCCGTTGCATTATGAGCTGTTGTTCGAGCGTTTTTTGAATCCAGAGCGCGTGTCGATGCCTGATTTTGATATCGATTTTTGCATGGAAGGGCGCGATCGGGTGATTGAGTACGTTGCTGAAAAATATGGTCGCCAAAGTGTTTCGCAGATTATTACCTTTGGAACGATGGCTGCGAAAGCGGTAGTCAGGGATGTTGGCCGTGTTTTAGGTCATCCGTATGGTTTTGTTGATAAGCTAGCCAAATTAATCCCGTTTGAAATAGGTATAACGTTAAATGATGCGTTAGAGAAGGAAGATGAATTACGTCGTCGCTATGAAGACGAAGAAGACGTTAAGGAGCTTTTTGATTTAGCTCTAAAGCTCGAAGGAATAACCCGTAATGCGGGTAAACATGCCGGAGGCGTTGTCATCGCTCCATCTCAGTTAACCGACTTCACGGCTATCTATTGCGAGCAGGGTTCAACGCAATTAGTCAGTCAGTTTGATAAAGATGATGTCGAGGCCGCGGGATTAGTCAAATTCGATTTTTTAGGTTTACGGACGCTGACCATTATTCATTGGGCGTTGATAACGATTAACAAAGAGCGTCTTACCACAGGTCTTGCTCCAATTGATATTAACGATATTCCAATGCAAGATGAAATAAGCTTTGATTTATTAAAAGCCTGCCAAACGACAGCGGTATTTCAGCTGGAATCACGGGGCATGAAGGAGCTTATTCATCGGATACAACCGGATTGTTTCGAAGAAATTATTGCGTTAGTTGCTTTGTTTCGTCCAGGGCCTTTGCAATCGGGCATGGTGGATGATTTTATTGATCGCAAGCATGGGCGTGCACGTGTTGAATACCCTCATCCCGATTTAGAGCCGATTTTAAAACCTACCTACGGTGTGATTCTTTATCAAGAACAGGTGATGCAAATTGCGCAGGTTTTGGCTAACTATACGTTAGGCGGAGCAGATTTACTGCGTCGAGCCATGGGTAAGAAAAAACCGGAAGAAATGGCGCAACAACGCGAAATTTTTACTGAAGGTGCTACAGCGCGTGGGGTCGAAGCGCACACGGCCACGGCAATATTTGATTTGATGGAAAAATTTGCGGGTTATGGCTTTAATAAATCTCACTCCGCGGCTTACGCCCTAGTGGCCTATCAAACGGCCTGGTTAAAAGCGCATTATCCTGCGGCGTTTATGGCGGCAGTCATATCGTCTGATATGGATAATACGGACAAAGTCGTGGGTTTTATTCATGAATGCGCGCATATGAATCTGACCATACTTTCGCCTTCTCTCAATCGATCGCACTATCATTTCACCACGGTTGACGATCGGAGTATTTTATATGGGTTGGGGGCAATTAAAGGCGTGGGTGAAGCCGCCATTCAGTGCATCATTGTTGAGCGTGAAGCGCATGGTCCTTATAAGGGATTATTTGATGTGTGCCAGCGGTTGGATACACGTAAAGTGACTCGTCGGGTCTTTGATGCGTTGATTAAAAGTGGCAGCATGGACGAGTGGGGCATCGATCGCGCCTCTTTATCAGCTACGTTGGAAAAGGCCATGCAGGTTGGTCTTCGAATCCATCAAAATCAGAGTACAGGCCAAACGGATTTTTTTGCACTACTCGATGATACGATTAGTATCGAGCAGTACGTTGACAGCCAAGCATGGAGTACGAAAATACGGTTGAATGGCGAAAAAGAAACGTTAGGTTTGTATTTAACCGGGCATCCGTCAGATACTTATTTACAAGAACTTAAGTCGTTTATTCAGCCAATTTCTGAGCTTAATGCCTCGAAAGGTAAAAAAGCTATCGTTTGTGGTTTAGTCACGAACGTTCGACGCATTGTGACGAAACGAGGAAAAAAACTTGCTATTATTGGTTTGGAAGATGCTCATGGCAGTATTGACGTAGTCGCTTTTTCTGAGTTATTTGAGCCCCAACAAGCGCATGTTGTTGGCGGACAAATGCTGGTCGTCGAGGGCGAATTGGGTCAAGATGATTATACTGGCGGAGTTAAAATGACTGCCGTCATGCTTTATCCTATCGACGAAGCACGCACTCGGTTTGCTAAGTGTCTTGTGCTCACGTTAACTGCCAACGACCATTCGATTTTGCCAATATTACAGTCAACACTTAAAGCGCATCAGGGAAAATGTGTTGTGCAAATTCGATACTCAAATGCATTGGCAAAAGCCACTATTAATCTTGCTACTCAATGGTGTGTAAGGCCAGGGGATGATTTGCTTCTCAGTTTGGCTGATCTCCTTGGTTTACAACATGTGGAATTGTGTTATGACTGACGCCAAGGATCGCGCCCGATCCTGATTTTTCCTGCGTATCCGGTTGCAGTACAATTCCGCCGCCGACGTGCCGTGATTTATTCGCGGCATCCAGGAATCTCGCTTTGGAACTAGATCGCTGGATTTCGCGGACAAGCCGTGGAACGTAGGCATGGCTTTTTATACTGCAACCGGATACGCGGGTAATTTTTATTTTGTATGGCTGTTTTTGCACTCCAGCATAAGCTAACATGTATTTAACGTAGAGAATGGATTTTTTTCAATGGCTATTTTTCGTCATACCTTGATTGTTTTTATTATTGCCTTGTCGTGCATGAACCATGCTAATGCGGACACCCACCAACAAGATTATTATCGTAGTTTTTGGAATCCTACTTACCATGGTCAACGGGTTGATTATTGTGCACCAGGGAAAAAGGACTGTGGTGAAAAAATCGCTAATCGATATTGCCAGATCATGGGATATAACAAAGCTGATCAGCAAATCATTGCGTACAATGTTGGTTTGACCCATTATATTGATACTAAAGTTCGATGTCAGGGGTGGACCTGTAGTGGGTTTAAATTAATCCATTGTGTTAAAAAAATGATTCATCAGCCGCCTAAAGCATACTACTATCGTTCCCAAGCATTTGTTTTCCCGCGCTACAACCATTATCGTGTCGATTGGTGCTATGAAAATAGACTAGGGTGTGGTCATCGTGCTGCTTTTTCTTTTTGTCGAAGAATGGGATTTTCGCGGGCACAAGGGTATGAACAACAAAAACATGTATTAGCAACACGCGCTATTGGCGATCAGAAGTTGTGTTTTGGCCAAGAGTGCACTGGATTTAGCCGTATTACTTGTTACCGTTAGGCTATACTATACAATGTGCAGTCACAATTTTAGGTTTTATATTTAACCACGGAGCGAGAAATGAGTGATTTCAAATCGAAGCTACCTGATATGAACGAGTTAGGTTCAATGGCGGGTAAGCTATTTAAGGATGTCAAATCAAGTGTTATGGAAATTATTCATGACTATAAACAAAAGCATGAGGATTCTGCAGATGCGGGTGTTAAAGCTGAACCCGTTAAAGCTGAACCCGTTGTAGCAAAGCCAGCAAAAAAAGAGAGCGTTGAAACGAAGGAAACAAAAACTGAGACGAAAGAAACGAAAAAAGAAGTCAAAGCCGAAAAAGAGTAAATTTACGGCTTTGTGCGTCTGTCTTAGCCACCGAGCCGCGCGCGTAAGCAAGCATATACGGAGCGCGCGTCCATCTAGTGAATGTGGGCCTCTTGCTTGAACGGAATGTTTGGTTCGTAATCAGCGAAGCAGCACAAATCCGTTCGGGCTGAGTCCTTCGAGAGCCTCAGCCCGAACGGACCGAGGTAACCTTTGAGCTAAAATGAGTGCCATTAAGGCATACTCTGCTAAGCCCATGGATGCAACAATTGTGCGGCCGGCTTTAGCAATTTGGCAACGAGTGTTTGCTTGCTATGAAAGGTGACTTTAAACGTATTATATGAATTCATTTTGTTTTTTAGATAGTCATCACTCGTTTGCAGCGCATCGACT
>CANJFK010000004.1 GCA_947473535.1 Legionellaceae bacterium
GCTTCATCCAGGCTACATTTAATTGTTAATTTCAGATAAAAAGTTTAAGTAGTGCCAATGGCTCAAGTGATAAGGTGTTATTGGGCTTTGCAAAAAAGCCGAGTGGCTACTCGACTATTGCGACGATTGAAGCTCCCACATTGTTTCACGTGAAACAATGTGGGAGTTCACAAGATATCGCGCCGTCCTCTAGGGTAAACTTAGCGGCATCCATGAAATGGCTTGACGCAAGAAAGCTGCTCGGATCAATCATTGTCAGAAAAACCTGACCATTTAGCTGTGCCAAACAACTAAATAGACGTTCCAGGTGTTTTTTGTCAAGTTCGGCAGCTACGTCATCAAACAAATAGACACAGGGCTTTGATAGCAATTGAGCTTGAGCAAGCTTTAATGCAATTAAGATGATTTTTTGTTGTCCACGGGAGAGCGTCTGTTTGGCATTTAATGCGGACGTGTCAAATATTATATCGGCTTGGTGCGCACCCGAGTGGGTATACTGTTGTTGACTGTCGCTAGCAAATTGCTCATCAAGTATATCGGCCAATGATTTCCCGCTCTTTTTTTTATCCCAACCCTTAAAGTATTGTATTGAGCACGGTACATCGGTCAATAGTCCAAGGCATGATTGAAAAACAGTCGACCATTGACTGACGTAGTCGCTCCGCAGTGTATCCAGCGCGGTCGCCAGATCAACAAGCATTCTATCCCAGGGCACACAGAGTTCTTTGCTTGCTCGTTGACGTAGCAGCGCATTTCGCTGTTTGAGCACGCGTCGATAATCTTTCCATAGATCGTGATAGTTATGTTTCACGTGAAACATTCCCCAATCCAACAAGCTACGACGCACCGTTGGCCCTGCATCAATAATTTGGAAAATATCTTGATAGAATACCTGGCATGGCAAAAAATGTGCGAGTTCACTGCTACGCTGACAAAACTGTTGGTTTAATTTTACTTGTGTAGAACCCATTCTATTTTTTTGAATGCTAATCGATTCCCCCGATGCCATACGTGCAAAAACAGTTAACGATTGCTCTTCATGACGAATGAGCGGGGAAATTTCACGTGTGCGGAATGAATGCCCACTGCCTAGTAAATAAATCGCTTCTAATAACGAGGTTTTTCCGCTGCCATTTGCACCATAAATAACATTATATTGTGGATGTAATGTTAGGCGAGCGGATGAGATATTTCGTAAATGATGGACGTTTAGATGAGAGAGGATCATAGCTTCATGGGCATGATGATGTATTGATAGAGCTCATCATTCATCGATTCAACTAAGATGCTACTATCCGTATTTGACAAAGACAGGCGTAATGGGCCCTCATCAACATGATTTAAAACGTCAAGCAAATAGCCTGCATTGATGCCAATTTTCAATTCATCGCCTTGTGTTTGTGCGACTACTGCTTCGATTGCTTCCTCTTGTTCCTGATTATTAGCAATCAAGGTTAATTGGTTCGGTTGAATATGCAATAGAACAGCCTTTGATTTTTCATTAGCAAGAATAATGATGCGCGATAATGCTCGTTTCAATAGGTCACGATCGATAATGACCTGCTTATCTTGATCCTTTGGGATCGCCTTAATATAAGGTGGAAAACGGGCTTCGATTAATTTTGATGAAAATGTATATTGGTCCGTAACTAATTTAATATGATTTTTACCAGCAGAAAATAAAACGTGCTCATCCGCGACGCTATTGAGCAAACGCAATATTTCCTGCACACCTTTTCTGGGAATTAATAGGCGGTTGTGTTGATAGGCTTGCTGACATGTGTATCGGCAAATAGCCATACGGTGGCCATCCGTCGCGACAGCCGTAATGGATTGAGCATCAATCTCAAGCAGCAAACCATTTAAGAACGCACGTACATCATGCTGAGACATCGCAAAATGTGTTGCTTGTAATAAATGCATAAATGCGATTCTGCTGATAGAAAATTCCACCTCATTGGCTTCATCTTCCGTGTTTGGGTAATCAATTGCAGGTAGCGTTGCCAGCTTAAACTGACTACGCCCTTCCTTTATGGACACAATGCCCCCATTGAAGCTAATGGTTGGATTAGCATCGTCTTCCAATGAGCGAATGATATCGATCATTTTTTTTGCTGGCACGGTAATGACACCATCGGGCTGTTTTGTTGTGCAGGGAACCCGACCCGTTATTTCAATCTCTAGATCGGTCGCTGTCAGCAGTAATTGATTATCCATTAGCTTTAATAGAATGTTCGATAAAATGGCCAATGACTGTTTTTTATCAATAGCACCAGCCACGGTCAGTAGTGGCGTTAATAACTGTTGTTTACTAATGGTTAATTCGAACATAGACAGTCTCAATTCTTAGGAAGATAATATCCGCATCAAATTTTTATGGTCCTCAGCAAAATCGCTGGCTTCAAGGATCAATTCCTTAACTTTACGGCAAGCATGAATGACTGTTGTATGATCGCGACCACCAAAATGATCGCCAATTTCAGGCAAGCTATGATTCGTTAATTCCTTGGCTAAAGCCATTGCCATTTGCCGAGGCCTCGCAATTGAGCGGCTCCGACGTTTTGATAATAAATCAGCCACTTTTACTTTATAATATTCGGCTACTGTTTTTTGAATATTTTCAATAGTGACCAGTTTGTCTTGTAATGCTAGTAAATCTCGCAATGCTTCATTCACGAAATCTATCGTGATTGACTTGCCTGTAAAATGCGCATTAGCAATCACGCGTCGTAACGCGCCTTCCAACTCCCGAACGTTGGAGCGGATACGCTTGGCAATAAAAAAAGCAACCTCATAGGGTAGTTCAATATTGGACAGTTCAGCTTTACTAATCAAGATGGCAACTCGCGTTTCGAGCTCAGGTGGTTCGACCGCAACCGTTAATCCCCAACCAAAACGTGATTTAAGTCGTTCCTCGACGCCTTCAATTTCTTTTGGATAACGGTCGCTGGTTAAAATGATTTGTTGTTGGCCTTCAAGTAGTGCATTGAACGTATGGAAGAACTCCTCTTGCGAGCGATCTTTCCCCGCAAAAAATTGGATATCGTCAATCAACAACGCATTTAACGAACGATAAAAACGTTTAAATTCATTGATCGAATTCGTTTGCAACGCTTTGACCATGTCAGCAACAAACCGTTCAGAATGCAGGTAGAGAACTTTCGCTTCGGGATTGTTTTTTAAAATTGTATTGCCAATCGCGTGCATTAAATGCGTTTTTCCCAAACCAACGCCACCGTAAATGAATAATGGATTATAGGCATCGCCCGGCCGCTCACCCACTTGCAATGATGCCGCTCTGGCTAATTGGTTCGAATTCCCTTCGACAAAACTATCAAACAAAAACTTTTTATTTAAATAGCTGTTTTTATAGTGGTCGGCTGTTTTTTTAGGTGATATATTTTGGCGAATAATAGCGGGTGCACTATGGTTCGATTGGCTGTCTACCACCGCTGGCGCGGTAATTTTGCTGCCAATTTCAATGCTTACCGATTTAATGACATCGGCACTTAATTGACCAGCCAACTCTTGAATACGAGAGTAAAAATGTTTTTTAACCCAATCGACGACAAAGCGATTTGGCGCCAGCAATATCAACACATTGTCTTCTGTTATATCAGCCTGCAGCGGTCGAAGCCAGGTATTGAATTGTTGAGCGGGATACTCTTCTTGTAAAAGCTCTAAACATTTCTGCCAGACATTTGCAGACACAGACAACTCCAAATAAAACCCAGCAAATCATTATACTCAAAGAAATCGTAGATGCGTAGGTTTAATTTCAGTTATTCTTGCCAACGTCTTGTCTTTTGTGGAAAAATCAAATGATTAAGGTTTTGCGTAAGCAGTTATATCATGGTGATTGATCGTGCCGGCTACCGTTTGAACGTGGGGATCATGTTGTCCAATGAGTCGGGTCGGGTGTTTTGGGGAAAACGTCATGGGCATGATGCCTGGCAGTTTCCTCAAGGCGGACTTGCTACTGGGGAAACAGCTCTCGATGCTTTGTTTCGTGAATTAAAGGAAGAGGTCGGATTAGATCGCGAAGACGTTGAGGTTATGGGAGTAACCAAGCGGTGGCTTAAATATCGACTTCCTAAACAATATTTGCGTCACGGCACTAATCCGTTGGTTATTGGCCAGAAGCAAAAATGGTATTTGTTAAAGCTCGTGAGCAGTGAACAAAAAATTCGCCTTGATTTAAGTGACTCACCCGAATTTGACAGCTGGCGTTGGATAGATTATCAAGAGCCACAAGAACTGGTTATTTTCTTCAAAAAACAAGTCTATGTTCAGGCAATGAAAGAACTGGAGCATTTATTTAAAAAGCGCCGGACACCTTTTGGGTTGCGTCGCAAACGGGGTAATCATGGCCACTGAACGTAAGCTCGCACCCAAATTCACGTCGCATTTTATGCCGAGTATTCGATGTTAAAAATATTAAAACGCATCGTGCAAGAAGTTACTGCCTCGAACCACTTAACGGACGCATTAACTATTCTGGTACAACGCGTCCGAGCGGCTATCGATGCCGAAGCGGTTTCAGTTTATCTTATTGATAATAAACATGCTGAATATGTGCTGATTGCCACGGATGGATTGAACAAACAAGCTGAATCAAGAGTACGGGTAGGCTTGGATAGTGGTTTAATTGGTTTAGTGGGTCGTCGTGAGGAACCGATTAATGTCGACGATGCTCCCGCACACCCGGAATTTCATCAAAACCCTTTGTTGGGAGAAGATCATCTCCGCGCCTTCTTGGGTGTTCCTATTATCCAACATCGTAAACTTTATGGTGTTATGACCGCTCAACAAGCTGCATTGCGCTGTTTTGATGATGCTGAAGAAGCCTTTTTAATTACGCTTGCAGCACAATTGGGCGGCATGATTGCTCATGCTGAGGCTACGGGCGAGCTCGCACAATTAACGCAACCACAACCCGTTGGTGTTAATAAACCCGAAGTAATTCAGATCGCATTGAACGGAATCGGAAGTGTGCCAGGGGCTGCAATTGGTACGGCCATTGTGGTGTACCCACCAGCTGATATTGATGCTGTGCCTCGCTACATTGTCGACGATATTGAATGTGAGATTGTCATTTTCTATGAGGCCTTGCAAGCGACGCGTGACAATATCCATCGATTAGGCCGTCGAATGAAAACAAGTGTTGCGGATGATGAGCACGCATTATTTGATGTTTATTTAAGCATCCTTGATAAAGAGAGTTTAGGCGCCGAAGTCGAGCATGAGATTCGTACAGAGCATCTTGGTGCGCAAGCGGCTCTTGCGACCGTAATAAAAAAACACGTGTTGCAATTTGAAAACATGAAGGATGATTATTTACGTGAGCGTGCAAGCGATGTTCGCGATATTGGTCGACGGGTACTGGCTGAATTACAATCATCTCAACACGAAGAAATAGACTATCCACGCCGCACGATTTTGGTCGGCGAAGAAATTACTGCGGCAGCACTTGCTGAAGTGCCCGAAGGACAATTAGCGGGTGTGGTCTCAGCGAAAGGCTCAAGCAGTTCTCATGTTGCTATTTTAGCGCGTGCGATGGGCGTACCAACGGTGATGGGCGTTCGTGGTCTGAAACTAGAGCAATTATCACGACGCGCGATGATCGTTGATGGGTATTTTGGGCATGTGTTTGTTTCACCATCGAAATCGCTGCTCTCCGAATACAAGCAGTTAATTCAAGAAGAAGATGCGCTTAATCAAAGTCTTATCAGCTTGCGTGATAAACCCGCTGAAACGACCGATAACCATCGTGTTTCATTGCAGGTCAATACTGGGTTGGCGATGGACTCGGGCATGTCGATGAGCGTGGGCGCCGAGGGCGTGGGGCTTTATCGTTCCGAAGTGCCGTTTATGAGCCGCGACCGTTTTCCCTCGGAAGACGAACAATATATTATTTATCGGCAAATTCTTAAAGCATTTGCACCGCGTTCAGTCACGATGCGCACGTTAGATATTGGTGGTGATAAAATACTACCTTATTTTCCCGTGGAGGAGGATAATCCATACCTCGGTTGGCGCGGGATCCGCGTTACGCTGGATCATCCTGATGTGTTTTTATTGCAAGTACGTGCCATGATGCGCGCCAATGAAGAATTAAATAATCTACGCATCATGTTACCCATGGTGACAACGTTAAGCGAAGTTGACGAAGCGGTTTACTTGATAAACCAAGCTTACACGGAATTACTCGAGGAAGGCTGCCAGATTGACAAGCCAGAGCTTGGCGTGATGATCGAGGTCCCTGCCGCCGTTTATCAAGCACGCGAATTAGCTAAACGCGTTGATTTTCTTTCCGTGGGCAGTAACGATTTAACGCAATATCTACTGGCTGTGGATAGAAACAATGCACGCGTAGCGGGACTTTATGATACATTACACCCGGCAATGATACGCACCTTGATCAAGGTTATCGAAGGTGGTCATTCTGCTGGCGTGAAAGTCAGTATTTGCGGAGAAATGGCTGGCGATCCATTGGCCGTTATTTTACTTTTGGCGATGGGTTTTGACACGCTCAGTATGAATTCTGCAAGCTTGCCTCGAGTAAAATGGGTGATCCGTAATTTTTCATTGGCCACCGCCCGTAAAATTTTAGCTGACGTGTTGGCGTTAGAACATCCAACGGAAATTCGTTTACATTTGCAAAAAGCACTGGAAGATCAAGGTTTAGGCAGCTTAATTAGAGCCGGGAAATCGTGATGGTCAGATTGGATGCAAAAGTAGGACGTTAATTCGGGCGCGATCCTTCATGCCCCAACAAGAGAGCCTTATGCTGACTTACCCACACATTGATCCTGTTGCTTTTTCCCTAGGGCCTCTTCAGATACATTGGTACGGATTAATGTATTTAGTCGGTTTCATTAGTGCTTGGGGACTCGCGCATTGGCGAGTGACGCACTATAAGCTTGATTGGACATCTGAACAAATTGGCGATCTAATTTTCTTTGCAGCGATCGGCGTCATTATTGGCGGAAGATTGGGATATATGCTTTTTTATAGCACGCATCAATTATTGAGCCAGCCCTGGATCATATTTAAAATATGGGAAGGCGGCATGTCGTTTCATGGCGGTTTAGTCGGCGTTCTGGTCGCGGGTGCCTTGTTTGCTCGTAAAATAAAAAAACCCTTTTGGCAGGTGGCCGATTTTGTTGTGCCATTAGTCCCTTTAGGTCTTGCTGCTGGGCGTATAGGAAATTTTATCAATGGCGAACTGTGGGGCCGGGTAACGAGTGTGCCTTGGGCAATGGTTTTTCCTCAAGTTGATGCCGAACCACGCCACCCCTCGCAGCTTTATGAGTTTGGATTAGAAGGCCTTGCACTCTTTATTTTGGTCTGGTGGTATGCAGCGAAGCCTCGCCCAGCAGGCTGTGTCACCGCTATTTTTTTAATGGGTTATGCCATTTGTCGTCTCATTATCGAGTGCTTCCGCGAGCCTGATAGTCAACTGGGATTTGTCGCGTTTAGTTGGTTGACTATGGGGCAATTATTATCAATTCCGATGCTATTAGCCGGATTATTATTATGGTTGGTGAAACGAAATGCAAACATACCTTCAACTCATTGAGCATGTTTTACAACAAGGTGTAGAAAAAAAAGATCGAACGGGCACGGGCACGTTGTCCGTGTTTGCATACCAAATGCGGTTTAATCTGGCCCACTCATTTCCATTGCTGACAACGAAAAAATTGCATACGCGCAGTATCATCCATGAGTTGTTATGGTTCTTACGTGGTGATACCAATATCGCCTACTTGCATGAACATGGCGTGTCTATTTGGGACGAGTGGGCTGATGAAGCCGGTAATTTGGGGCCGGTTTATGGTCGACAATGGCGTAGTTGGCCGACGGCGGATGGCCGCGCGATTGATCAATTCGCTGAGGTTATCTCTCAAATTAAAACCAATCCTGACTCTCGTCGCTTAATCGTTAGCGCTTGGAACGTCGGCGAACTCGATAAAATGGCACTGGCGCCTTGCCATGCTTTATTTCAATTTTACGTGATCAACAATCGTTTATCGTGTCAGTTATACCAGCGTTCTGCTGATATATTCCTGGGTGTGCCATTTAATATTGCATCGTATGCTTTATTGACGAGAATGGTCGCGCAGCAATGTGGCCTTGATGTTGGGGAGTTTATTTGGACGGGTGGTGATTGTCATTTATATCTAAACCATCTGGAGCAAGCAAGAACCCAATTGCAGCGTGCGCCACTACCGTTGCCTCAATTACGGATCAACCGAAAACCGGATTCATTATTTGATTATCAGTTTGATGATTTTGAGATTATGAATTACGAGTCGCATCCAGCAATTAAAGCGCCTATTGCCGTTTAGATTGAGTAGGGCTCAGCGCGAATGGGTCGCGGTCACAAATATTGGCTCTTGGATAATTCCTTGCTAACAGCGGCGTCGATTTAAGCTTGTGCGTCAGGGTCCTGTCACGGTGGTGTTCGCTTTTCATGCTCGCAGGCTGCGCGTGAAAAACGAACACCACCGCGCCACCCTTCCTGGTAGATCGATCACAGGCTGATCGGTCTACGTAAACCGCCGTGACAGCAAGCGTAGCCTTGATGAAGCGCAGCGTAATCAAGGTCTGTTTTCTCCGAAACAAAAACCATCAGCCGGTAATTGACCACTCCCGTGTTCTTTCAGATAGTTGGGTTAGAACAAAATTAATTGATTAAATTCAAAAAATATACCTTGATTACGCTTTGCTTCATCAAGGCTACGTTTGCTTGCTGATACTGTTGAGTTTGAACGATCAGTGAAAAAATGATATACTTTGTGGCTAAAATATACCACAGGGTAATACAATGATTGCATTGAACCAACTGGGCATGACGTTTGGTCAGAGATTGCTTCTTTATGATGTGAATTTGAACCTTAATTCTGGGAATGCTTACGCTCTGGTTGGTGCGAATGGTTGCGGTAAATCAACCTTTTTTAAATTGATTACTGGCGAGGAAGAGTTAAGTTCAGGCGAAATTATCATTCCTAAAGACGCATCGATCGGTTGGTTAAAGCAAGATCAATTTCGTTATGAAGATACGCCGATTAGAGACATTGTTCTACAAGGCAAGAGTGCGTTGTGGGAGGCCTTGCAAGAAAAAGAGGTGCTGCTTGCCTCTGAGTCGTGGGATGACGCGAAAGGTTTTCGTTTTGGTGAGCTAGAAGAGACTATTTTTTATTATGATGGTTATAATGCATTGGTCGAAGTTGAGAGCATATTAACGGGTCTTGGCATTCCTGTTAGTTACCATGAAAAACCATTAAAATCGTTATCTGGTGGATATAAACTACGCGTTTTATTGGCTCAAACCCTATTCCAACGACCTTCTATTTTATTATTGGATGAACCAACAAACCATTTGGATATTATATCCATTCAATGGTTGGAAGTGTTTTTAAAAACATCGTTTACTGGTCTTGTTATTTTTATTTCCCATGATGTGGAGTTTATTGATAATTTAGCCGATCATATTTTAGATATCGATTATGGCGAAATTAAAAAATATTCTGGAAAATATCAGAAATTTTTAGCAGAAAAACAGTTAATTCAAGAACAAAAAATGGTGGAAAAAAAGAGCGCTGAAGACAAAGTGGCTCATTTGCAAAAATTTGTCGACCGGTTCGGTGCAAAAGCGTCCAAGGCCGGTCAAGCACGTTCACGCCAGAAAATGATAGAAAAAATAGAGGTGCCTGACTTGATCAATTCGTCACGCGTGGCTCCTAGCTTCAATTTTGCGCCTAAGCGTCTCTCCGGCAAGCAAGTGTGTAAAATTGAAGGATTAAGTAAGTCGTTTCGTGATAAGCAATTGTTTAAACAGCTTCAATTTGAAATTCCTCGTGGCGACAAAATTGCCATCATGGGCGTCAATGGCCGTGG
Source organism: Legionellaceae bacterium (assembly GCA_947473535.1). GTDB lineage: Bacteria > Pseudomonadota > Gammaproteobacteria > Legionellales > Legionellaceae > CANJFK01. The sequence continues at coordinate 9,904 of CANJFK010000004.1, forward strand.
TAAATCGACCTTACTCAAAATATTGATGGCGCTGATTGAGCATGATGAGGGGAGCGTGACATGGGGCAGTGAGATACGCCTTAGTTATTTTTCACAAGACCATCATGAGTTGTTAAATCGTTCGATGAGCGTATTGGAATGGTTGAACGAACTGGCTACTGGATGCACCGAGCAACACGTTCGAAAAGTACTTGGGCAAATGTTATTTTCAAAAGATGACGTTGATAAAGATATTTTATCATTGAGTGGTGGCGAGTCCGCCCGGCTATTATTAGCGAAAGTCATCCTGGAATCACCGAATGTGTTGATCTTGGATGAGCCTACGAATCATATGGATCTGGAAACCATCGATGTGTTAGCGGAGGCGTTGGCCAACTACACGGGAACACTCATTTTCGTAAGCCATAATCGGTATTTTATTGAAAAAATTGCAACTCGGATTTTATATTTTGCAGACGTTGAAGGTATCGAAGATTTTAAAGGGACGTATGTTGATTTTAATGTTGCACGCCAATAAATCGAAAACTCATTAGCGACAAGTATATCAAATATAATCCCCCCTGCCTTGACATGCATTATGTAACGCTATACCATTACAGCAATACAAATTAGGAGCGTGTCCGGACACGCTCTTTAACCTGGGGCGCTCATTATGTTACAGCAACTTCCACTCCATGCCTTTTTAGACTTTGCCAAAACGGCAAAACGAGTCGCTATTTTCCGGGAAATATCAGCGTCTCACTTAACGCCAATTGGTATCGTTGAGCAGCTTACCGATGAAATGTTAGATGGTGCGATACTTGAATCAGGATTGAATCAAGACGATGCAGGGCGCTCCTCCTTAATCGCGTTCGATTCAATCGCACAATTAAGTGTTCAGGCTAATCGTGTGACTCAACGGATTGGAACCAACGTGACGACGCACGTTGGCCACCCATTTAGCATCTTGCGCGAGTTAATCGCAACGTTGGCTTGCGTTGGCCAACCGCACATGATGGATTTTGTAAGTGGGGCCATCGGTTTTTTTACTTACGACGCCATTCGTTTATTTGAGGCGATTCCGGATCGTCATGCGTTAGATAATCCGTTGCCAGACATGTTATTTAATTTTTATCGAACGACGCTGATGTTCAATCATCAACGGCAAACGTTACTGATTAGTATGGTGGTGGATATTGATGGTGATCCGCATAAACAATATCACGAGACTCAAACACAAATTGATCAATTGATCAAAAAAATTGCCGGGGCTTCAAGTCAGGCGATGGGCACGCCAGGCGGTCCTCGAGAGGCAGAGGCGCGCCATGGCCTTGATGGTACGTCGGTTGAGCTCGATATCAACGACGAACAATTCATGCAACTAATCCTGCGCGCAAAAGAATATATTGTAGCAGGTGACGCATTTCAGGTCGTTTTGTCGCGCTGTTTTAAAAAACGCTACACAGTGCCCCCCTTTGCTATTTATCAAGCGTTAAGACGTGTTAGCCCATCACCCTATATGTTTTATTTACCATTCGGGGATCGTGTGATTCTTGGCGCGTCACCGGAAAAATTGATTAGTGTGCGTGATGGGCAAGTCGCTATAAATCCGATTGCCGGAACGCGACAACGTACAGCAACGAGTAACGATCAGCATATTGCCGACGAGTTGTTGCATGACCCAAAAGAACAAGCAGAGCACATGATGCTGGTTGATTTGGCGCGTAACGATTTAGGTGCTGTTTGTAAACCTGGCAGCATCAACATTCAAGAATTGCTCTGCGTAAAACATTTTTCCCATGTGAGTCATATTACGTCCGTTCTCACCGGCCAGTTACGTGAAGACAAAGATGCCTTTGATGCAGTCGCCGCGGCATTTCCAGCAGGAACATTAAGTGGTGCGCCGAAAATTCGCGCGATGCAGATCATTGATGAATTGGAAACATCGAGGCGAGGCATGTATGGCGGTGCTATTTGTCGCATTGATTATCAAGGTAATCTGGACAGTTGTATCGCTATTCGAATGGCTGTATTGGAAGACGGAACGGCAACCGTGCGCACAGGGGCAGGCATCGTTTATGACTCCAACCCACAATCCGAAGCAAATGAAACGCGTCAAAAGGCGCAATCCCTATTAGACGCAATAGCGCTTGCAGAGGAGTCTTGTCATGCTGCTAATTATTGATAATTACGATAGTTTTACCTACAATTTATACCAGTGTGTCGCGCAATTTCATCCTGATACGCGAGTGATTCGAAATGACCGCATCGACGTTAGTGACGTAAAGCAATTACAACCCTCGGGCATTATTTTATCCCCCGGGCCAGGACGCCCTGAACAGGCAGGGATTTGTATCGAACTATTGCAAACGTTGGATACACCAATACCTATATTAGGCGTGTGTCTCGGTCATCAAGCGATCGTGGTGGCTTTTGGAGGACAGGTTATTCAAGCGCCCGACATTGTTCATGGCAAACATGAACTCATCTTCCACCACAACGAGGGGTTGTATCACCAGTTGCCTGTACCGTTTCAAGCGGGCCGTTATCATTCGTTAATGGCCGATAAGCGTACGTTACCCGAATCGCTGCTCATTGATGCAGAGAATGCCGCCGGGTTAATTATGGGCGTTCGTCATATCGAATTACCTATATTTGGCGTGCAGTTTCATCCAGAATCTATTTTGACACCAGAAGGGCATCGATTGTTGCA
>CANJFK010000005.1 GCA_947473535.1 Legionellaceae bacterium
GTTAGAAACAATGCATCGCTGCTTAAAATTAAAGATGCATTAACCCCTCTTTTTGCACGAAATCGATGGCTGCATGCACGTGGTTATTTACCGCCTGCCATGGCAAATTATTGGCAAAAAGCCGCCAATAAATGGATCGATTATTTGGCTGAACAACCGCATGTGATTGAATTAAAAGTTGAACATGAATTATTTAAACGTTGTGTACGCGAAATGGGTATCGACGGGCTAAAGGCGATACTGGATACATTAAAAGGCAAAGATAGAGCTAGAATCGAAGCGTTATATGGTAAAACAAGGCCTGCTTTTTATGCGGCCTGCATGGATACCGCGCCGAACGATGCTGTTCAAGCGTATTATCAATTACTACTCAATCATATCCAAACCGGAAACTATTTTCCTTACAGTGAGCTCGGTTTCTCATATAAATATCAACATCAGCGTTTGTTAGTCGATCTCGTCAGTGAATTAAACCAGGTTGTTCGAGCACAAATTCTAAACGGGGATCAACATAATGCATTAGGACAATTAGAAAAGATATCCATTGCTGATTGCTTGAAAAATTTAGCCACATGCCGAAACTTTCTTGATGCACTGAAATTGCGTGCCGCAAATGAGCAATGGCTTGGATTAATTGTCATCCCTGAATTGGAAGATAAATCCAACACCGACGAAAGTTTGCGTGAGATTCGTTTACGTTATGCCGACCTAAACAACATCATTTTAAGAAACCGCCGTGCTCTAGCAGCACAGCGTGCTATCGATCACTTAGATGAATTAAGTCCAAGTCCAATTGACGCAGGTGCCGCGGCAGTTGGTAGTGCTAAACCAAAAGCCGCAACGCTTCCTGCTCATTTTTTTCCTCATTTGAATGGTGAATGGTCCTTAAGTAAAAGTGGCGAGGCGCAATTAGAATTGCAACAACAAATGGAAGTTGAAAATGTGTTGCAATTAGATCGGGAGCACCAAGAAGACAACAACCCTTCCGTTGATGAAGGGATTACCGGAAAACTGGTGAATTTTGACAATATTTATGAAGACGATGTGCTCTTTAAAACCTTTGTTCAAAGCTATAAAACTGAAAATCCCTTTCTCACCGCAAACGCTAGTCCTTTTGGACAAGCGTTGCAACTTTTTTCTGTGGGATATAAGCACGCTAACCCAAGTGCTAGTGACGACGAATGTTTATTAAAATTTCTGTTTAAAACATGGATCAATGCCAACCCGATAAACAATTCCCGATTTGTGATTAAACACATGACACTGGATGCCGCCAAAGCATTGATGCGCGCACACTTAGCACTACCCTCTGGCTTAAATCCGGATAACTTGCCCAAAGGATTTTATACCGCACGCACCAAAGATGGTGAATTGTATTTGGCGTATCGGGTTGAACGAGGCTATTTTACCTCCAAAAATCCACTAACCGTGAATTTAAAAGCGAAACCGCTTCCATTAGAAGCCTGGGCCGGTGACTTTCGTCAATTAAACGCACCGAAGTATGACGGACAGATCATAAACCAATTGGATGATGAGGACTGGAATACCATTTTCTTATTTGCTCAATTACAACCATCAAAACCGAGTTATTTGCAAGATTTTACTCAATTTTGCAATGAACGGGGTGGAGAAGCGGCCGTATTCGGTACTTTAAATTCACAAAATCGCAAAAAAATCATCACCTCATGGCCTGTAGCCTTTCAAGTTTGGCAGTGCGCTGGCATCGATGGCATTCAGCAATTTTTAACCCATCATCAAGATCATCTTGAACCAGGGCCTGCGTGTTGGCTTTTATTCAACGACCTTCATGATGACCCACTACGAACGTGGGCTCTGCAGATGCTTCAGTCGAATGGCCACTTCAAGCACGATGAATCTTATTTGCGCGCATTGGGACAAGTATATTATCGTTTTGGACCCAATGGTCTTCGTAGTTTTCTCCGTAAGTTACGTTACATTGAAACCAACTTAGGTGACGTTTTTTTTGATCGCTTCAATCGAGATGTTCTTGCAAAAAGCCGCAATTTCAATGAACTCATGACCGATGAGTTTTTTACCGCCATGGACGATATGGTTGCACAATTAAAACCAGCTGCAAATAGCCACATCCCCCAAGAACAAGCACAAAAACATCGCGATGTATGGCTTGCTGTCAGTCAACGTCACATGGACGCTCTTGGCTGGGATCAGATTGACCATTTATGGAAAGGGTATTCTTATTTTCTAAAACAATTGGAACGAATCGGTGTCACATTAAAAGGCGATGAATTTGATAATCTCCCCGCCATGGACATGCTAACAACGATGGATCGAATGTTGCGAAATTTAAGGAAGATCCCTAGCCCAGAATTGAAAGAACGGTATTTGATTAAATTGAGGGAAGGTAAGCTCGATTTGACACACGGAGGGATCTATTGTGCGGTTGAATATGATGGCATCAAATCTGTCGACGACGACTTGTTCTTAACCAATTTTGAATACACAAGCCAGGACTCACCAACGTATGCTCCTGATTTAAAAACAATATTTACATGGCCAACGATAAACGCCGCCGTGATGATGCGCCGCACCCTCGCGTCAGCACGACGATTAACGCAAGACGATAGTCTGTATTTAAATCAACAATTTAAATTAGCAACACAACCTCAGCGGAGTGAGCTCCTCTGGTTGTTGCAAACGCAGTATGATGGAAGCATGCAGCAGGCACTTGAAACATTGCAAACGATTAATAGCAACAGCATGCAAGAAATAGGTCACTTGATTCATCGATATGTTTATGAACAACAACAATCCTTGCAACTTAATTTTGAGGCCATGTGCTGGCTTGCAGGTTATTGTCATACGAATCACCATAATATCAACAGGATTGCTACCCATAGTTTGGATCATGGTGCACTCCTCGAAGCCATCAGCATTTTGTACAAATCGAAGCAAACAGCGAAGATTGAGCTATTGCTTCAGGCTGCAAAACCCATCAGCACGCAACCGAAAGATTATCCCATTATTCTCCATACGGAAGCTTATAAATTAGCCGCTTTGTTTGGTGTTCGCCCTGACTCGTTAGATCAATTTTACATAGCAACACAAGGTCTAAAGCCCATAGTATTTCTAGAGTTAAAGCTCCTCATCACTCATTTGCTATCCGTTGACTATCAAGCTTCAAATCTTGCTGCATTAAATGAAGAAAATTGGCAAAAAGTGCTCCAGTGCATCGATCATATGAAACGTGATCCAGCACATGCCAACACGTGTCGTGGACCTTTAATTGAGCACTTTGAGGAATCACAGGGTCTGCAATTTGGCTTTGCAAAAGGCGGCGATTTTAGACTTTTAAAGGATACGGACGAGGATACGCCTGATGGCTTGGGCAATTTCCCAGACCATCATAAACGCGTGCTTCATTTTCTTCGCGCACACATCGTGGTACCGATTGATAGCAATACAAAAGAGGCTTTAGCCCCGATCATCAGCTTTTTCTTTCAATTGCAAATTCGTCCCACACATCTGAATGAGCTTGAACCATTGCTTTCCACGCTTGAAAAAACACCATCGGATCGCTATTGGAGTACTTCATTCTTTTTAGGCTTGTTAGAGTCATTGCAACCTGAAGATAAAAAAATTCCTTTTTCAATTTCTATGTTGAAAGTCTTGTTACAAGAAGACACATTAGCGGCAAAACCAAAGGATGACAACGATAATCCCATTGCCAAAGAATTCCAAGAACCATTGACAGCCACCATACAACTAATTTTAAACAACACAATCTATACTCGTGAACAACAAGCGATTCTGTGCCAATTAGCTTTACGTGAATTTGGATGGACTAAAAATACGTTACTCACAAAAGATATTATGGGGCAACTGGGCACTGAGGCTTACACGGATCTCACCCGAAGTTATGCTCTGATTATTTTGGAAAAAGCAACGCACTTTAACGATCTTGCCACACGATTTGAAAATTGCACTAACTTGTTACAGCACGAATCCAGTCAACATCCTCAACTTAGTTCGAGTTGGGCAAATACATCAAAACACTGGCTAAAAGCACTGAGCAAAGAACCCGTTGTTCAGACCCTGTATACAAGAATCAAAACCATTGGCGATAAAGATAAACAAGCGATGATTCTTCACATTTTGGCGTGGAGCACACTGAATCCTGCCATGCGTGATAACGAAGCTTACAACTACGATGTGCAAAAAAAATCAGGGAAACTAATCGCTCGTTTAATGGATGAAAATACGCTTAAGATGCCGGAATTAATGGCACTGGCAAACTGCTACCCCAAACAGCCGTCACCCAGTGCTGATGACCTTTTGCGCATGATCAAAAGCAAAACTAACGAGGGCAACGCATGGGATAGCGTTCTGGATACCTTTAGACGTACACCAAATCCAACCCCACGCCCTGATTTTGCAACACTCGCGGTCACACGTGATGCAGACTTGCAACGTATGATTGCCGATACGCAAATTGGTAATGGCGCCGAGAAAAGCTATTTTGCCCCTGAATTAACCGTGCGCTTAACGTTAGTATTCGCTCATTTGAAACGACTTGAGAGTGGCGAAGAAACCATCGATGTCGATGGTCGAGAATACAAGCTTGCCGAAATGAGCCCTGACGAGTTGCAACTCGCTTTTCAAAAATTATCTCGTATATCGCAAAGTAAACCCAAAGACGATTTACTTCGAGCTAAAATTTGGGCTGTATTATTTGAAACACTCGGCCGAACACAAGGAAAATACCCGCATTTAGCGCAACAATTTGCCCTGATTTCGACGGATATGGGTATTGAAGCACCCACACGCGTGTTGCAATTAGCCACAGGCGAGGGTAAGAGCCATTTTGTCGCCATGCGTGCCGCTCGCCATGCCGGACTTGGAAAAGTGGTTGATATTTGCACCGCAAAACGCTCGTTAGCTGAACGTGATCAAGATGAGTATCAAAGCTTCTTTAAGTATTTAGGTTTAACTACAGGCTATATTCATCCAGGCTCTAAGTTTGAAGACTACATGGGCAGCCAAATTCATTACACGACGATGGGTGATTTGTCCCTGTGTTTTGATGAATTAAGTTATAAAGGCACCCCCATCCCTATCGACAAAAACCAACGTATCGGTTTATTTGATGAGTTTGATTTTATTCGATTCGTTGAAGGCCTTAAAACACAATACAACTATGCACGACCCGCTGAAAAAACACCGAAAGAAATGATGTGGTTTTATCAAGCGGTCAATGCCTTTTACGATGAACACCGGCAAACACTTCGCGACACAAAAAAAATCACAGCAGATACCGTGCGAGAATTTGCCTCTTTCTTACGCAAAGAAGCCGGACCATTTGACGATCGTCTAGCCTATCTTGCGGGGCTTGTGGAACGAAATGACCCTTTACCGCTGGTTCAATTGCTGCAATCAGCTCATGAAGCGGCAACACTTAAAGCTGGAACTGATTTCACCGTTAGAGAAGAGCCGGTTACTATCGGCAAAGAAACGTACCCGATGCGCGAAATCATCCCGCTGTCCATCGACAATCAAAAAATGATCGGCTCCACCTACAGTGGGGGCGTTCATCAATTACTAGCGGTACGTTTAAATTCTATCGCAGAAAAACAGCAGGAACCGCAAAATTATTACGTCCATCCTGAAAGCCACGTCATCAGCTCTAAAGTGGCCTCAGAATTAATGGCAAATTTATGGGATAACTGGGAAGGATTCACCGGCACGATTTCAACCGCTCAAGCAGCGATGCTTCATGCTAAGAACGGAACACAAGTCTTGCATGTTCCTACCAATCAACGTGATTTGCGGCATTGGCATAAACCTGAGTTTTTTAATGATGAATCAGACCGGCTAAAAGCCGTTGGGAAAGCCCTTCGACACGCGCTTCAGAAAAAACAATCCATTTTATTTTCTTGCAAAAATGACCATGAAGTCATGCTGTTGGAAAATCGTATCCGGGGTTGCGGGATACAATGTCAAATGGCCGCACCGAAAAAAAGCGATATGAAGCAGTTCAAACGATCCATGTATTTTGTGACAGAAACTGGCCTGTTTTATTACGACAACGCCCTCAAACGTCTCGGACCAATTGAAGCGGTTTCGGCGGAAAATACTGCCGATTTACGTGCAAAATTCGTTACACAAGATCCTAACGCCCGACTAACCAATGACGATTTAGACGATATATTCCAAAAAACGGCCCATCAACATCCCTTAGGCTTAGGACTGACGGATGAAGAGGCTAGTCAATTTATGTTTTATACCAATGAAGACTCACGTCCTGCTAGTAAAGTTCTGGACGATAAAACCAAAGCAGAACAATGGGTTGCTGGTAAAAAGACAAATCCGGTAGCCTTGGTGGCATCAGGATTTGGTCGAGGGGATAATGTGGGGGTGGAAGCTGTCTTCTTGATGGATGTGAATGATACCAATGACCAACTCCAAAAAGGCGGCCGTACAGCCCGAAATGGGGCTGAAGGCGAAGTATCTCAATTTTACTTAAATAGTCGTTTACAAGACGAGGAAGTCAGATTATTAAATACTTTAGATAGGCTGGGGATCGACCGCCCCGAGCTAACGCACGTGCCAGGCGGTGAATCGATAGACGAACAACGCTTTGAGCGAATCATGTTATTGCGTGAGTATGTGTTTGGTATTGAAAATGCCGCGAATGAAGGCTACCGAAGTGCGCTTGCTTCCTTCTCATCGTGGGGTACCAGTTTATTGGGCGGTATTAACGACGGCCAAACCAGAGAAAACATGGCTCGAGATTTTAGCCTTTACTTTAAAGGCCTCGAACGAGATTGGACAGATATTTCCAGTCGAAAACTATCCATTGACCAGAAAGTAAAAGCAATCCGCGCTAAAATCGTCCTGTCAGTCCAGGCCATAACAGACTATTGCGTACAAGAAACGGTCGACGCTCCAGTCTTTCGCGAGAAACCCTATTTGCCTTTCGATACACTATTTGTTATGCCACAAGAAGCGCCCAAACCCCCTCGCGCTGCGCGAGCTATTGCATTAATTTGCACTATCTTAGCACGTGTGGATAGTGCGTCTCTCGATAATACAACCATTCAAAAATTCGCGAGTGAACTGGATCGTATCTATAGAAGTCACCAGCATCAGCGAAAACTTATTGCTTTTTCAAAACAAATCGCGCAAGTCCGTACACTGCATGAATTTGGAGAAGAATTAAAAATCTTAAGTCAACAAACACAAGAGGGTAAACAAAGCCGTTTTGCAAAAGCCAAAGCAACGGTTGAAAAAGACATTCCCGAAGAAGCGGTTTTTGATGACGTCTCCGATAAGTTACGCGACTTGTTTATTGGACTAACCGATCAATTTAATCCGGATTTACAAGACGCGCTGATGGAATACCTAACCTCGCCATCATCCAGTAGTCCTGCCATACGAATTGAGCGAATATTGCCCGTAGTCCAATACATTGGAACGTTTACACCGTTACAGCAAGAGCAATGGGGAGAAGATTACATTCTTGAATTGGATCAGTTGTTAAATGAAAATGATATTCCTGTCAGTCTGTTACAAGAGCAACTCGCTAAATCACCCATGCGCATCGGACATTTAAAAGCCCTACTGCGTGTAGCCATGAGTGTTTCTCAGAACGAGCAAGAGCAGCTTAAGTACCTTGAAATCTTAAACAATGCTACTGCAACCTCAAGAGAACAGCGAGTTCGAATGCTCACGCAATGGGAATTGCTCGCCGGGTCGCTAGACGATCACCAACGACCTGCATTTTTATCGGCATTTTGCACGACAATGTCCTATTTTAAAGAAGGTGAAAATTGGGATGCGTTTCTACGATTGGTTGAAAAAACCAAGCAATGGTGGAATAAAGGTGGGAATCATCAATACCAACATGACTTGTTAAAACTATGGGAAAACCTAGCACAAAGCCAAGGCCCTGAAGGCCTAGATGATCTCATCAGACAAAACCTGAATTTGGATGGTAAGGCTTGGTTCCAATTCTTGTCACAAAGCGCCACCTTACCAGCGGCGGTAATCACAACGATGCATGAAAATATCGAAGGATTAGCACGTGATGAATTAGCACACGATGTTAAAAAAAGTCAGGCATTAACAAGTTTCTCAAACTGCATAGGAGGGTTGAAGGCCTTTGGGGATCTGAATCCAACACAAGACGATGTCAACAGCCTAGAAGGGTGTGACTCAGGAAAGTTGAGTATTCTAGCTTCTTTTATTTTGACCAACAAAGACCGGCTTGAAAAAGTGCTTGTCATTGAACCTGCGGTTTTGGAAACCTTGATTCAATCGCCACCAAACCAGTTAGAGAATCAGTTACAACGTGCTGAGCATCGAACACGCTTGCAAAAAGATACGACAGCATTCATTGGACAAGCGGCAAACGATAAACGGCTACCCAGCGAACAGCAACTGTATTCGTCACAAGTACAAGCCAACGTTGATCATTATCGAGAAACATTAGAAACCTTACTAGCACCCCAAGACATTGAAGCCTTGTCGTTTTTAATGCCCAAATACCTCGAAGACTTGGGTCGTTATCCTGATGTATTTAATCTCATGGTAACAACCTATCGAACATTACTGGCATCAAGTCCCGATAATGCAAATCGATTTTGTGCTTGGCTTAAAACCCTCTCAGACCAAGATTTATTGCATATTCACAGCGTAGACGATGCAACACACATGATAGCGTTGCTTCAACACATGCCAGCGGTCTATGCCTTTCCTCCACAGAAACGAGATTATCTATTCCAATGGCTAACGCCGGCCGTTCTAGGGAACATGCGTTCAAATCCTGCATTATTCCACGCTATCATGGAAACAATACCAACGCCTACAGCAGGAGCCCACCCAATCATCAACAATTTAAATCAATACTATCAAAATACACTGCTATCCATGATTGCATCATTGGATGCACCAACGTTAACAACCTGTCTTCTCGGCCTATATAAAATGGACTATTTGATCGCCCAGCTGCCGCAACCTGACCAAAATGCGCTTAGAGCCGGCTTAAGCTCCTTGCCAATAGAGCGCTTTTTAGCCGTGTTAAAATTGTTGCAGGAAACTACTCACGGTATTGTCATTAATCACATACACCAGACCGCCGCCCCCGTATTAATTGCCTTACATCGTTCAAATTTACAAATGGAACCGATTCAATGTCTGAGTACACGACTCGTCGATTACATAAAAACCATTTATCAGGCTCAAAATTTAACCGCATTATCTAAACTGCTATCAGAAGAACACCTGGTGATTAATCAGTTGGACGCGTCTCATCTTAATTTGCTAACGGCGTTGATGTCCAATCAGCGATTGCCAAGACTCAATCATTATCCGGGCGTTTGTCGAGACTTGTTGCACTTTATCCAACAAACCTCGTTAAGCCTCGAGGAGTTAGAACCTTATTACGATCAACTCATTGCGCTAGGTATCCATTTATCAGATGCGCATGCGCCAGAAACCGCATTTAAAGCATGTCTTGATGGCGTGGAGTCATTACAACAAACATTGCGAAAACTCGCGGCAGATCGTAAAGCGGACTGTGTAGCATTGATAGAATATCTTCCTGAATCGAAATTTCATGCCATCACAACGCTGACTAGTCTTGTACAGAATCCTGAGGCAATCCATTCTATTCTAACGGTACTCAATGGCATCCCTAACCAAGCACCTGTGGCTTATGAGACGTTATTACGTTATGTCCATGACACCACATTAAGCGCTAGCGAGTTGCAAACGATAATACAATCTTATAATCGAGTAGCTCCTCTATTAATGTCTTTAAAGCAATCTGAACTATATAATAAGTTAATTTCATCCATTAGCAGGCGGTTCTTAGACTTCATTAAAACAAATAGACACCCTCAATATTTAACGAATTTAATGCCGTTAACCCAAATGCTCACTGCAGAATATAAGATAGTAAATCTGCTGCAGCCGCATCAACTTATCTTACTAGAAACATTGATGTCCAATGGGCGATTGCCAATACTCAATCGTTATCCTATCGTTTGTCGAGACTTGTTGCACTTTATCCAACAGACCTCGTTAAGCCTCGAGGAGTTAGAACCTTATTACGATCAACTCATTGCGCTAGGTATCCATTTATCAGATACGCATGCGCCAGAAACCGCATTTAAAACATGTCTTGATGGCGTGGAGTCATTACAACAAACGCTGCGAAAACTTAATCATCATGATAAAAATTCGTGTGTAACACTTATCTCAAATCTACCCATAGAGAAACTTCGTGATATCACTACACATGCGAACCTCCTACAAAAACCGGAGGCTATAGTATCCGTTTTAGACATCATAGCGGTGTTGCCAAATAAAAAAACAGACGTGTATGAGACATTGTTACGTTATGTCCATGACACTAGTTTAAAGCCTGGCGAGTTAGACCAAATTAAGGCATTTTATAGGCACTTGGCCCAACTGCAAGATCCAGAATTTAGCCTAATGGCAAATTTACTGCCACAACATTTTGTGATACTGAATCATCGCGGCGCGATTTATCACGACATGATCGACCTGCTACTAAACATTAATGATGTCCAAAATAAGGCTAGTATCTGTCAGTTTTGTGTCGATAAAGTTGGACCAGGTTTACTCAGTGACGATGAGGTCAAAATCAATCAGCTGGGTTGTTTAATAGCAAAAATGAATACTAATCGTGGTTTGGATAATCAATTAGTGTTAACCCGTTTAACAAAATCAAAGTTTCAGTACTTAATGACGCTCCTCAATAATCGCTTTGAGACAATTTGCGATTGTTTGCTTGAGTACCCTGACACTTCCTCTAAATGTATCCAACATATTAGTGACTTTGTCGGCAACGAAAGAAAACGATCAGAAACGACAGATAGAATAATCGAGAGGTACGCTCATCTAGCACGTATTATTCATGAAGGCAAAACCTATATTGACCAATTTATTGAAGAAGAGGATACCAAGAAAACGCAGATCAACCCATTACATAAACCAGACGCAAGAGCGAATGCTGTAACTAAAACTACTTTTTTCGATCATCTTAAAAACTTTAATACTGAGCTTGCTTCGCTAGACGCTGATGAAGCGGATATTAGACGAGATAACATGGTTCGTTTAATACTAAGCAACTTCCGTCTATTTCGTGAACGTCCAGAATCGATGATTCAGATGATAACCTTGATTAAAGAAAAACTTGAAGGAAATGACGCTGAGACAGCCAATCTTCTTGCAGGGATATTTCAACATATCGTTGACTATCATCAATCGAACCCAACCATTGATTTTCAAACGTTGGTCGATGGTGTTATGCAATTTGATGGTGAAGAAGATGCCGTTCTTACAACCCTAAATGAACTGCTTGAAAACGATCCTGAAAATACCGTTGAGTATTTATTCAGTCATGCCGCACATCATTTGACGAACGTAGTGCATGAAGAGTCTCAAGACATTACTCGTCAGATCATCAAAGCTGTATATGACCGGAGTAGGTCTAGTGAACAAGATGCTTTAATTGAGGGGCTGAGTCAACAACTCAACATTCCAGATCATGAAGCCGCTGAAGACAGAAAGCGTCGCACCCTATTGATGCATTTGTTGTATCAAGGTGTATTAATAACAGGCGAGGAAGCATCAGACGCACTAGAAAACCATCATTTCACACACGACACAAATCAAGCCATACTCGATAAAGGTTTTGAACATTATAATACTTACACACAATCCGTTTTAGCTCAAAATACCATTGAATTAACAACAGAACAACAATCAAAACTACTCCGTTTGACAGATGAGTTAAAAATTATCACGCATAAAGCTGAGCCAGATGAAATCGTGCCTGCTCTAGAAAAAGAAGAAGAGGAAGGTACGCTAAAAACGCATTTATCCGGTTTACTGCAAAGCTACAAATCTCAATGGAAAGGGTCGAAGCGCGAAGAACAACGCCTCGCATTACAAGTAGGTATAAACGACGCTTTTGAGGATGAAGACGATGACACAACGTATAACGATCTTTTAACTAGAATCTTTGCCGCAAAACATCAAGCCATCGAAGAAGATACCGATGCAAACCGAACGGCTTGGTTCAAATTTAACAGTTTTGGTCGTAGTCGCTACTATAATACATTAAATCAAATGGAAAAGATGATTGTACAACATTGGACACATAGTAGAGACGCTGTTGCTAGTTTCCGAACATACCAAACGCTCAATCAAAAAGAGTACTACGAATTAGCCCATCGTCTCCATAGCGCGTTGTTTGAGCACCGGAGGGTAAATCCAGTTAATAAACAATTCGTACTCTTTAGTAATGTTGCGCTCGATACAGCGATAACGAATACCATACTAAAAATTGAGAACCTCGACTTAAATCAGGATGTAGAACCTGCGATGAATAGTGGTGAGATTCAGGAGCTAAACGACTTATTAATTGAGCATTTATCCCTTTTACCTGGCCACCTACACGTCTTAGCCAAAGAGCTTCAGGGAAGAAGCGACTCATTAGTCGTGCATTTGAAATCCATAGAAGACAATGAAGATTTAA
>CANJFK010000006.1 GCA_947473535.1 Legionellaceae bacterium
CGATTGCGGCTTCTATTGCCTCAAGATTATTACCATCATCTACTGTCTGCGTATGCCAGCCATAGGCATCAAATCGTTTTTTGGTATCTTCAGTAAACGATACGTGAGTTGATGCGGAGAGCGTCATATGATTATCATCATAAAGATAAATTAATTTACCCAGTCGCAAATGACCCGCCAACGATGCGGCTTCCGATGCAACACCTTCCATTAAATCACCATCACTCACGAGTACGTAGGTATAATGATCGATAATATTAAACGATGGGCGATTATAACGTGCGGCAAGGTAAGCCTCAGCAATGCCCATACCAACCCCATTCGCAAAACCTTGCCCAAGGGGGCCGGTGGTTGTTTCTACGCCTGGGGTGAGTTCGCTTTCTGGATGACCTGGTGTAATGCTTTCCCATTGTCGGAATTGTTTAATTTGCTCCAGGGGAATTTCGTATCCCGTGAGATGTAATAAACTATAAAGCAACATCGATCCATGGCCTGCCGAAAGAACGAAACGATCGCGGTCATACCACGTTGGATTTTTAGGATTATGTTTAAGAAAGTGCGTCCACAACACGTAAGCCATGGGGGCGGCGCCAAGCGGCAGGCCTGGGTGGCCGCTATCCGCTTTTTGAACGGCATCGATTGATAACATACGTATTGTATTCACGCAAAGTTCATCGATAGATGCAGCTTTTATTAAATCATTCATGAGGCTCAATCCTTATTCCATTCAGTATGAAAAGTCCCTGTAGCATCAATACGCTCATAGGTATGTGAACCAAAATAATCTCGTTGCGCTTGAATAAGATTAGCTGGCTGCCAGGCACTGCGATAAGCATCAAGATAACCCAGCGTAACCATCAGGGTAGGTGCAGGCACGCCTGACAGGCTGGCTTGGCACACAACGTGCCGTAAATCCTCTTGATGCAACATGATTTTTTTTGACAAATCCGGATCGAGCAGTAAATTCTGCAACTTGGCATTTAAACGAAATGCAGCACGAATATCTTCCAATAACGTTGCACGAATAATACAACCACCACGCCAAATCCGTGCCACGGCTTCCAGGTCAAGGTTATATCCATACTTCTCAGAGGCTGTCGTCAAAAGTGCCATGCCCTGCGCATAGACGATGGCCATGCCCGTAAACAGTGCACCTTGCAGTTGCTTTAAAAAAGTATGTTGATCAATGTTGATATGTTGTAACGGTCTTTGATATAAAGCATTCGCTTGCTCACGCTCAGTCACTAATACGGACAAATCACGCATGGAAACCGCTAAATCGATAGTCGGAACAGGTACCTGCAACTCCATTGCACTTTGCGACGTCCATAAACCTGTACCATTCTGTGCGGCTACACCTACAATTTCATCGATCAAGCATTTACCTGTTTTTTCATCGAGCTTGTCGAAAATATGACTGGAAATCTCAACCAAATAGCTATTCAATTCAACGTCGTTCCAAGAATGAAAGACATCACGTATTTGATTATTATTCAAACCGAGTCCTCTTTTCATTAGATCGTAAGTCTCGGCAATAAGTTGCATAATGCCGTATTCAATTCCGTTGTGAACCATTTTTACAAAATGACCAACCGAACCTTTTCCAAGATACGTTACACAGGGTAAGTCATTCACGTGTGCCGAGACCGCTTCCAGTATGGGTCGTACTCTCTCGTAAGCATCTTTAGGTCCGCCAGGCATGATGCTGGGTCCACGGCGCGCGCCCTCTTCGCCGCCTGATATGCCAACGCCCAGAAATTGAAAACCATCTTTTTGCAGACGCTCTGCACGAATATCGGTGTCCGTAAAGTGGGAATTACCCGCGTCAATAATAAGATCACCGGGTTCAAGGAATGGTAGTAAATCACTAATAACAAAATCAACCGGTTTTCCAGCAGGGACAAGCATCATAATTGCGCGTGGTTTTCGAAGTAACTTGATGAACGCTTCAACAGTGGTCGCACCATAAACGTTTTCTTCTTTGGATTCTTTACGTAAACTATCAACTTTCTCAGTATCTTTATCATACCCCGCAACAACAAACCCGTTATCAGCCATGTTTAGCAATAAATTCCGTCCCATGACCCCCAAACCAACCATACCTATCTGACATTGGTTTATTCCATTTTTATTTGTCATATTAACTCCATTTTATTTTATTCCTTCCGATATAGTCGTATATACCAGTCGCTTTCTGAGCGTATAAATTTATGTTAGCATAAAATTTACGTTCCTGTAGCCAAACAATATAATTTTGTGCTTTAGGTGCGAGCCTAATTCAAAAGGAGATTGAAGATGGAACAACACGACAGTTTGTCTGCCCAAAATGAGGTGTCGCAACGCAACACAAAACCAGCCAATCCTTGTGTATTAGTCATTTTTGGTATTGCCGGCGATTTAACAAAGCGTTTACTTTTTCCAGCGCTTTGTAATTTGGGTAGCACGGGAATATTAGATGAAAATTTTTGTGTTATTGGCGTTGCTAAAGACGCCTACACTGAGGATACTTTTCGAGAATATTTCATCAAAAATATTGACACGTTTGTAAGCGATCCAGAGGCCAATAAATACGGCCATGCTCTGGCAAGCCGTATTCATTATATTTCTGGTGATTTTTCAGATCCTACTGTATATGCCAGCTTAAAAAATATATTAGCAGAACTCGCGACCAAAAAAGCAAGTAAAAATTGCCTGTTTTATTTTGCCGTCCCGCCCATGTTTATCGATCCCATTGCAACTCAGCTAAACAATGCATCGCTACTTTCAGAAGAAAACGGTCAGTTTTTTAGGCGCGTGGTTGTTGAAAAACCATTTGGTAATGATTTAGCTTCCGCAAAGAAATTAAATCATTTATTGCTTTCAATGTTGGATGAAAATCAAATATTTCGTATTGATCATTTTTTAGGAAAAGAAACGGTACAAAATTTACTTGTGTTTCGTTTTTCAAATGGTTTGTTTGAACCGATTTGGAACCGATTATACGTTGACCATGTCCAAATTACTGTAGCAGAAACATTGGGTATTGAGCTAAGAGGTAATTATTACGAACACGCCGGCGCTTTGCGTGACATGATACCTAATCATCTCTTCCAAATGTTAAGCTTGATCACCATGGAACCGCCATCAACCTTCTCATCTGAGAATATTCGCGCGGAAAAAACAAAAGCCCTCCATGCCATTCAAATGCTAACACCACAGCTCGTATTAACTCAAGCGGTTCGCGGACAATATGGGCCAGGAAAAATGGGTTCTACTGATGTAGTAGGTTATCGCGCTGAACGAGACGTAGCCCCAGACTCTCCGGTTGAAACTTATGTTGCATTAAAAGTGTTTGTTGATAATTGGCGCTGGTTACATGTTCCGTTTTATCTACGCACAGGCAAGCACTTGGCCGTCCATCAATCAGAAATTATAATCCAATTTAAGTCAGGGCCAGCGGCGTTATTTGATGGGGCTGGACACAGAATCATGCACAATGTTCTACGTATAAACATTCAACCAGAAGAAGGAATATCACTGCGTTTTAATGCAAAAGTACCTGGCCAAACATTAGAGATAGGCCAAGTTAACATGACATTTAAATATAGTGATTATTTTGGTATTAAACCTCAAACAGGTTATGAGACGATTTTATATGAATGCATGAACGGCGATCATTTGCTTTTCAATAATGCTGAAATGGTAGAAACATCTTGGGCCTTGGTACAACCCATTATCGATGTCTGGGGAGCGATACCCCCTCGTGATTTTCCTAATTATGCTGCGGGTTCCTACGGCCCAAAGGATGCTGACGAGTTATTGCACAAGGACGGTAAAAAATGGTTTCGATAAAGCACAATCAGGTGATTACCGTTTTCCCAACGGCCGACGATCTATTTCAGTTTACTGCAATCGATTTTAGTCGTCGTGCACTAGCTGCCGTCAACGATAAAGGTGTGTTTTCTGTGGCACTTTCTGGTGGTAACACATCTAAATTTTTTTTTGAAGCATTAACCAGTATCGATACGTGCCTAGCGAGCACACCGTGGGGTAAAATTCGGTTTTTTTTTAGCGATGAGCGCTACGTTCCATCCGATGATATTAATAGTAATTATCATACGGCACAACAATATTTGTTTTCAAAGGTACCCGTAAACCCAGAGAATATTTATCGAATGCCCACTGAATTTGACGACCCTAAAGAAGCGGCTCATCACTATGAAAAAACATTACGACATGCATTTAAAATAAAGGGTGATGCGTACCCTCTGTTTGATTTAATGTATCTTGGGCTAGGAGACAATGCTCATACAGCGTCCTTAATGCCGTTAAGTGATATAGTGAAACGCTACGCAAATCATCAATTCACTGACAAAAATAATCGACTTACCGAGTCACTTTACGTTCCTGACACAGATATGTACCGCCTAACACTCACACCAAATGCAATCAATAATAGCCAAACAATACTGTTTATGGTGACGGGCTCAACGAAGGCGCCAGCAATAAAGCACGTCTTGGAAGGAAAAACTGACCCACAGAACTACCCTGCACAGTTAATTCATTGCCTCAAGGGAGAAACGATTTGGTGTATCGATCAAGCTGCCGCTGGAAATTTGGATCGCGCGCTTTAACCTGGAAAAGGCGGTTGAGTACGTAACGAGAAGGTCTTGGTTTAAGGAGTTATATATGCTAAATGACGAACCGACAAAACAACGTCCCATGAACACATTGTCGATTGATATTGGTGGCACCTCTATCAAAATGATGGTGCTTGACTCAAAAGGACAACCATTAACCGAGTATTTCCATGAGTTAACCCCACACCCTGCTACACTGGCTGCTACCTGCCTTCTCCTTGGTAAGATGATTCAACCGTTAATGAGCACATTTGATCGTGTCTCCGCTGGGTTTCCTGGGGTAGTCCAACATGGCATTATTATGACCGCAGCAAACATGCATGCTTCGTGGATAGGCTTTGCTTTTCAAGATGAATTGCAACGCATAACGAAACGTCCAGCACTTGTTGCGAATGATGCTGATATACAAGGTCTAGGTGATGTGAGCGGCAACGGCGTTGAATTGGTTATTACCCTAGGCACTGGCGTGGGCTCAGCACTTTTTTTAAACGGACAATTAGTGCCCAATCTAGAGCTTGGTCATCACCCCTTTCAAGACAATCATACCTACGAAGAATTGCTAGGGATAAGCGGTCTGGAAAAAGATGGCGTCACAACATGGCGTTCAAATCTCAGTAAGGCCATTTTACTTTGGCAACAAACATTTAATTATGATCAATTGTATTTGGGTGGTGGCAACGCGCATCAAATTAATTTTAAATTACCAGAATCCGTCAAAATTTCCGATAATATTGAAGGCATTTTAGGAGGAATTAAATTATGGGAACGATAAAAAAAGCAATTTTTCTTGATTCAGACGGTGTTTTAAATGTGGCCATCTTAAAAGATGGAAAACCAGTTGCACCCACAACACTTGCTGAATTCAACATTCCAACTGAAGTTAAACCATCATTAGACCGCTTAAAAGCAGCGGGTTATTTATTAATATGTGTGACGAATAAACCAGATATTGAACGAGGCTTAATGACACAAGCGGCAGTTGACGCTATTTGCAATAAAATGCGTGTCGACTTGCCACTTGACGATATTTTTATTTGTTACTCAGAAACAAGTGATTGCTACAAACCAAAAGCAGGGCTTTTACTGGATGCGACCAAAAAATATAATATTGATTTAACCAAAAGTTATATGATAGGCGATCGTTGGCGTGACGTGGAAGCCGGACAAAATGCGGGATGCAAAACGATCTGGATTGATCGACGATACCCTGAGGATAAAAAGCCGTCTCCACCTGCCGACCGCACAGTGTATTCACTGACTGAAGCAACGGAGTGGATATTATCCTTTACTGTATCCGTTCGGTTAAATACACCTACAATACCGTTATGAATTAATCCAACATAGGCACTTCTTACTAATCTGGAGTGTTTTATGTCGGAACAAATTAACTATTGGGAATCTATTATTTCTGAATATAAAATAAGTGGTCTATCGCAACCTGCGTTTTGCAAGCAAAACGGTCTATCCTGCAATCAATTTCAATATCGATGGTATCAACACAATCTTGCGCTAAAGACAAAAGTTAGAGCTGCCACATCAAACAATCAATCACCTCAAAATTCATTCGAGCCAGTCACTATCACTCTCCCGTCGATTGCACCAATACAAACTACCAACGTCGTTGAGTTAGCCATCCATTTGCCCAATCAAATTCGTTGCAATGTAAAAATTGACTTATGCGCCAATGAATTTTCAACCCTATTGAAGCAGTTGGTGGCGCTATGTTAATTCCTGACAATATTAAAGTGCATTTATATTGCGGCATTACTGACATGCGCAAGTCTATTAATACATTGGCGATTATGGTTCAGGATGTTTTACAGATGGAGCCCACTAGCGGTCATTTGTTTTTATTCCGCAGTCGTGGTGGTAATAAATTAAAGGCTCTCTATTATGAAGATCACAGCTTTACCCTGTGGTATCGGCGCCTTGATAAAGGTAAATTCATTTTTCCACGTAATATCCAAGGTCATCTTGAGTTAACGAATGAGCATTTTCAGTGGTTGCTTGCGAGCAATAAATTCGTTCATTATCAAGGTGAAGAGCCGCCTATTTACCGTGATTTTTATTAAAAAATGCAGTGAAATCATGGTGGTTATGGTATAATTTTGTCATGAAAAAGACGATGGGTTTACCAGCATCAATAGAAGAAAAAGACGCATTGATTCTTGCCCAGCAAGAAGAAATCGAGCGGCTTAACGCGCGTTATCGTCAAGTACTTGAACAGTTTAAATTAGCACAGCTTCGCAAATATGCACGCTCATCTGAAAGCAATGTGCTTCAGTTTGAGTTGCAATTTGATGAGGCCGATTCAGTCCCGACGGAAGAGCTTCCCGAAGAAGAAGATAACACCATCACGGTAACTTATACGCGCAATAAACCAAAACGCCGACCATTACCTGACAACTTACCTCGTGAAGTGATTGAGTATGATGTTCCAGAACATGAAAAACAATGTGCTTGCGGTTGTTTAAAACAACGTATTGGTGAAGAAGTTACAGAGCAGTTAGACGTTATTCCAGCACAACTTAAAGTCATTCAACACGTTCGACCCAAATATGCCTGCAACCGTTGCGACGAAGGTGTCGTCATTGCACCTATGCCAACATTGTTTCTACCTAAAAGCATGGCAACTCCAAGTCTTGTTGCTTACACGATTATCAGTAAATATCAGGATCATTTGCCACTGTACCGACAAGAGAAAATTTGGCAACGAATGGGTATTGAAATAGCAAGAAATACGGTGTGTGGTTGGATAATGGCGGCAGCCGAAGTCTGCATGCCAATGCGAAGCGCTTTGATGAAGTCATTAATTGCATCGGGCTATATACAGGCCGATGAAACACCACTTCAGGTGATGGATGAGCCCAATCGTCAAAATACATCACTAAGTTACATGTGGCTCTATCGAAGTGCAATACCCGATAAACCGGTCGTTTTATTCGATTACCGTGAAACGAGGCGGGCTCGTTGGCCGAAGGAGATACTTTGCGATTTTAGAGGACATTTGCAAACAGATGGGTATAAAGGCTATGACTGGGTGGATGGGGAGTCAGATATTATTCATTTAGGATGTATGGCACATGCTCGTCGTCCATTTGCTGAGCTCGTAAAGCTTGCGAAGAAGGCCGTTGGAAAATCACATCAAGCCGTTGCCTACTTTCAAAAATTGTATGCGATTGAAAAAATAGCACGTGAAGGCCAGTTCACTCATGAGCAACGCTATCAACTGCGAATGGAAAAAGCCAAGCCTATCTTGGAGGAAATGAAAGGCTGGCTTGACCAATCATTACGTCATGCAGTTCCTCAATCCAAATTGAGTGATGCATTGGTCTATATGTATGACCGTTGGGCCGAATTAACGAACTATTTAACAGATGGTTCACTTGAAATCGATAATAACGGTGCAGAAAATCAAATCAGGCCATTTGCTCTCGGGCGAAAAAACTGGTTGATAGCTGGAAGTCCTCGTGGTGCTCATGCTAGCGCTCTATTTTATAGTCTTATTGCTACCGCTGTTGCGAATGGGTGGAACCCTTTTGACTATCTACGGTATTTATTTGAAAACATCCGTACCTGTAAAACTGACGATGACTACTCCAACCTATTGCCTTTCAACATTATCTCAAAAACCAACTAAATCACGCAACCCGTAGTTCCCCGAACGCATACGTTGTTTCTAATGATAAACAACGGCAATGGCTAAACAACGTCATGAAAAAGGTGCCTGCTGGTCAATCATTGATCCCAAAAGAAAGAACCTATAAGGTCGAGTAACCACTCCCCATTTCTGGGGAGTGGTTACTCGACTAATACAGCAAAAAATTATTGCGTTTGGCAGGATGGTTGCTAATGCTGTGATGTTCTTCACTGTTGCCAAAACAACCAATGTTTTGAATCAGCTTTCTTAGTAAGGGGGGGTAGCCGCAAACCTCAGAAATTTCCGGATTATTTTAACGGCTCACCACATCCCCCTTAATTAGTAATTAGAGCAATACCTTGTGGGCCATTAAACGCCACTCCGGTATTACCTGAATCCAAACAAGTACCAAATGTTCCGTTAGAATTAATTGGGCATAAAAATACCGTGCTAGCAGTGGAGTTGCCCACATAGGCAAATATATCTGATGGATTCACTGCAATACCCCGTGGTCCATTAAATGCATCACCTGTATTTCCAGATCCAGAACAAGCCCCAAAACTCCCATTAGAGTTAATGGGACAAAAAGATACAGTATTTCCAACACCATTTGATACATAAGCGGCAGTTTCAGTGGTATTCAAAGTGATATAACGTGGAGCATTAAATGCGATCCCTGTGTTACCTGAGTCTGAGCAAGCACCAAACGTCCCGTCAGAATTAATCGGACATTTCAATACTGCGTTAGTACTCGTATTACTGACGTAGGCTAAGGCTCCATTGGAAGTAATAACAATACCAAATGGATTAAGAAATACGACACCAGTATTACCAGATCCTGAGCAAGCACCAAAAGTTCCATTAGAATTAATTGGACATTTTGATACAGTATTATTACCAACATTAGTTACATAGGCAATTGTCGCCGTAGGATTCAAAGCAATACCAACTGGAGTATTGAAAGCTACCCCTGTGTTGCCTGAGTCTGCACAAGCTCCCAATGTATTATTGGCATTAACTGGACATCTAAGAACAGTGTTTGTACCTTGATTAACCACATAGAGGATGGTTTCAGAAGTATTTAAAGCAATACCTCGTAATGCATTAAAAGTTACCCCACTATTACCGGAATCAGTACAGGAACCGAACGTACCATTGGAATTAATAGGACATAAAGATACACCATCGCTACCATTAGCCACATAAGCTGCACGTGCTGTAACGATGGGAGTGTTGTATGTTTGGCAAGATAACGGCCCGATTCCATTTAAACATAGTGTAATCTTTGCTGAACCAGTTGCGCCTGTGATTGAAATGCTTTTAGTAGAGACATCGCTGACCGAGAACAAACAATAGCCATTTTTATTAGGGTTGCAATCACTACCTGTATTCGTTAAGTTATAACCGGATGTGTTGATTTTTATTCCTGCACTAGAGTATGTATGATTAGGTACGGTTGTTGTTATATTAAGTACTGATCCTGTAGTATCGACATTAAAAAACAACCCACTCGAGGAAAAAGCGATTTGGTAGACTAATACAAGTAAAATGATGCTTATGTGTGTAAATATCCTTTTCATAATTCATTCCTTAATTTTAAACAGTTACAGAGCACATCAACGCATTGGCGTAGTTATTTCCCGTTTTAAGTGTATTAAGTAATTGATCTGTATTTTTACTCAGATCTCCCTGACCTAAATAAAAGAATCGATAACCGCATTCAAGTGGAGCGCGGCCAAATATGTTATTTAGCTTTAACCCCACACCAGCCATCGCAGTAAATGTAACATTGTTATGTGACGAAAAAGCATTGTCTGGCACAGTAAAGTTATCTAATGGTGTTTCACTATAATTACTTGTTTGTATGAAATTTGGCCCTATCCCTGCATCCAATGTAATGGCATACGTCTCATTATTATTTTTAACTGTTGATTTAGCTGCAAAATAGATGGGCATATGATTAATATCATACTTATAAGATAGATTAGTGAATAAATTCTCTTGAATAACGGTGCCACTAACAGAGGTTTTTCCAAAGTAGAACCCATTAACACCATAAGATAGTTGAAAATGCTCTCTATCTAGTCCATCAACATAATATCCTATACCAAAAAGTCCATTGGTTGACTTGTTATTATCAACTGTAAATTGATCCCCTATTAGGCCTTGAATATTAATATGCTGATTTTTACCTTGAGAAGAAGTAAATACACCAAGCTGAACAGGAACCTTTCCGTGCGTGAGGCTGAGGGCGAGGCATGATAACGACGGTAAAAGACAAAAGATACCGATGGTATATTTTATTGCTACTTTCATAATTGTCCCTAATTATTAGATAAACTATACTCGCACAATATACTAAACAAATAAATAATAATTATAATCAGCGATAGCTTTTTATTCCTCATGAATCTCAGGTTTTTGTCTTAAATATCCCTTAAATATTACATAGTAGTGGACCCCAAAAATGAGACAGTAGTGTAAAATATAACTATTGGCTCAAGGGGTTTGAAAATGGCTAAAAAAATGTTCAGTTCGGAGTTCAAAGCAAAGGTGGCTATTGAAGCACTTAAAGGTCATAAGACGACGAATGAA
>CANJFK010000007.1 GCA_947473535.1 Legionellaceae bacterium
ACCATATATGGTCTTAAGCCAATTTACTGGTGAAACCGGTGAGCAAACCTTGGCCAATTATATTGCTTTACCTGGGTTTTACGCGGCTGGTCGATTAGACAAAAACAGTGAAGGTTTATTATTATTAACCAATAATGGCTCTCTACAACATCAGTTAAGCCATCCAAAATTCAATAAAAACAAACACTACTGGGTACAGGTTGAAGGCACGCCTACGGATGCTTCACTCGAACCGTTACGCCGTGGCCTACAAATGAAGCAGACTCAGTTTTTACCAGCACAAGTGCAGCTCATTGATGAACCGCTAGTATGGCCAAGAATCCCGCCAGTACGCTTCAGGCAGTCCATCCCAACGAGTTGGCTTGACATTATTTTGCAAGAAGGGAAAAATCATCAAATCCGTAAAATGACAGCAGCCATTGGTTATCCAACACTCCGCTTGGTACGCCACCGCATAGCCGATTGGACATTAGACAATTTGGAACCAGGACAACACCGATTAATTACAAGTTAAGACCTTAACGGCACTAAGTTTAGGTACCTCGGCTTGTCCGCGGTACGTAGGTGTGGGTTAACTATGATCAGATATTCCTTAACTTAGTGCCATTAACTTAAGACCTTACCATAAAACCTCTAAGCGAACTATCCGCCATCCATTTTACCCATGGCCAAAAGAGCATGCTGATAAACGCGGTCCCAGCAACACACAAAATACCGTTATTGTATCCTTGAGATGCGTCAATTAAATAAATAACGAATTGATAGATGAAACAGAAAACGATGATCAAAATCATCTGTTGTAACGTTGAAAAAAACGCAAAGCGTCGTGTTTTCCCAGCAGCAAACCAGGACGTCAGCAATAAGGCAAACGCATGCTCACCAATGACGGTTGAAAGCAACACATCCAAACACAAACCAAGCAAAAAAAGCCAGGTCACACGAAAATAATGGGGTAAAAAAAACTGAATATAGAGCACGATTAAAAGCACCCATTGCGGGCGGAACCCCGCGATAATCGCTGGCAACGGTAGTATAGTTAATACAAAAGCAATCGTTACAGCTAATAATAAACGGGCATTTGTAAGGGGCTGTTTCATCATACATTCCCTACCAGTGCATTAAATCGCTCATTAATTTGCGCGGTTAACTCATCGTGTTCTTCTTCAGGCCAAATGAGTAGCACCAATCGGCTTCGATTCAATAATGCAATCGGGCTAACACTCACTTTAATAAAATCATCCCCTGGCATATTAATGACACGTTCAACTCGCCCCACAGGATAGCCTTCTGGATAACGACGCCCAAGACCAGAGGTCACGAGCAAATCACCTACCGCTATCGATGACGTTCTAGGTAAATTAATCAACGATAACCGAGCGATATTATTTGTCCCCACCAAAATGGCCCGCTCCCCGGTGCGATCATTGCGGACAGGGACAGCACATTTCGAATCAGAGATGAGTAGCACGGCACTTGTCATTAAGCCAACATCAATGACCTGCCCCATCACACCTTTGGCATCAAGTACTGGCTGCCCTTCAAGCACACCATCACGCGAGCCTTTATTTAAAACCAATAACTGGCGCGAGCTACCCGTGTCAACGGCCAAAATTTGCGCTGCCATTGCCCGCATACTGGCGGATGAGGAGGCGGACAATAATTCTTTTAATTGTGAGTTTTCGTTTCTGAGCAGCATGAATTTCTGCAGTTGCGCTTCCAACATCGTTTGCTGATAACGCAACTGCATATTTTCGTCAATCAATGATTTTTTAGTACTCATCAGTGAGTGCAACCAACCGATCACGCGCACTGGATAATCCACCGCAAATTGCAAGGGTGAAACGAGCACAGAAAAACTACTACGTACATTTCCAACAGACTGGTAATGGTAGTCAGCAATCATTAAGCCAAAGGACAATACCAAGGCAAACACACAACTCGTCGAGGTATGTTGTCGCTTGGCAAAAAGCCGGCTTCTAGTATTATTCGGTTGAGAGAAAATCACCGCCACGCAAGTCCATGGTTTCCAACGCTTTACCACCACCACGTGCTACACACGTTAGTGGATCCTCTGCAACCAGCACGGGCAAGCCAGTTTCTTCCATCAGCAATGTGTCCATGTTTTTCAACAAGGCACCCCCTCCAGTTAAAACCATGCCGCGCTCTGCAATATCAGCAGCCAACTCAGGCGGCGCCAATTCAAGCGCTGCTCTTACGGCACCTACAATACCTGATAAGGGCTCTTGTAGCGCTTCCAGTATTTCGGCACTAGTCAGTGTGAAACTACGTGGAATGCCTTCGGCTAAATTTCTACCCCTGACTTCAATTTCAAACAGATCACGACTTGGATAAGCAGAACCAATTTCATGCTTAATCCGCTCAGCGGTTGTTTCACCAATCAGTGTGCCATAATTACGACGCACATAAGATACAATAGCATCATCGAATTTATCGCCACCAATACGAACCGATTGATGGTAGACAATACCACTCAACGAAATAATAGCGACTTCCGTGGTGCCACCACCAATATCAACCACCATCGATCCACTGGCTTCTTCAACTGGCATTCCTGAACCAAGAGCGGCAGCCATGGGCTCTTCAATTAAAAAGACCTCACGAGCGCCTGCGCCCATTGCGGATTCACGAATCGCACGCCGCTCAACTTGTGTAGAACCACAAGGCACACAAACCAATACGCGTGGGCTCGGTCGTAAAAAACGATTCTCATGCACTTTATGAATAAAGTGCTGCAACATTTTCTCAGTAACAAAAAAGTCAGCGATCACACCATCTTTCATCGGTCGGATGGCATTGATATTGCCGGGCGTTCGACCCAGCATGCGCTTGGCTTCAATCCCAACAGCCGCCACTCGTTTTTGCCCTGACTCATTGCGCAACGCAACCACGGATGGTTCATTTAACACAATGCCTTTATCTCTGACATAAATCAGTGTATTTGCTGTGCCCAAATCGATTGATAAATCATTCGAGAACATACCTCTCAGTTTTCTGAACATACGACAATACCTCGTTCATTTTTGCTGTGAACTGTAACTTAAATTTGGATAAAAATCGACATATTTTTTGTATATTTTTTGTATCTTCTTATTATAAATGTAGGTTGGTGCCGAAGGCCCAACAACAGACTACGTTTGAAGATAATTGTTGGGCTTCGGCACCAACCTACAATTAATTTATCGCGACAACACTATTCAAGCACAAACAATGCCTGCAGCTGTGGCAAATGATTATTCACAAACGATTGACCCAAACCACGTACTTCTGCCAATTCAGCAACGGATTTAAATGCACCGTGTGCGTCCCGATAAGCCACAATCGCCTGCGCTCGCTTCTGACCTATCCCTTTAAAGGACTGCGTCAACTCAGAAACATCGGCTTTATTTAAATTAATGGTTTTACTTGCATGCTCAACCGTTGATGGTGCGTTGACCTCTGGTGAACTTGCAAATACGGGGATGGATACAACAAATAACGACAAAACAACAGCAAACATAGTTGCTTTCATAACAAACTCCTTGATTGATTGGACTATGCGATTCTTCTGATCGCGTTTGTGTCTTTTAAAACAAACACAAACGATTATCTCAAGATTTTATTTCAAAGTCGAGGGATTTACCAGGGTAAACGCGTCTTAATTTTTAGATTAATATCAAGTCAGTCTGTCCGAGCCGCGACCGTCAGGGAGTGTTCACGAATGTGTCTCTCTTGCTTTGTTGCTTCGTAAACACTCCCTGGTAAACACTCCCTGACGGTCGCGGCTCGGATAATACGGTTTAAATCTGGTCATAAGATGCGTTTGCCCTGAGGGATTTACAGCGATAAACTATACTTCGATAAATGCGTCAAGATCGTGCGCTAAATTTAATGACGTCAACAATCCGCGATGTAGCCGAGTCAATCTGCAATGCTTTGATTTTGGCAAGAATCACATCACGATTGTTCTCAACCTCATCAATGGCTGCTAACAATGTTACTGGTGTTAGCAATTCTTCTTTAACCACTACACTAATCCCTTGCTTTTGAAAGTAATGCGCATTTTCAATTTGATCACCCCGGCTAAATTGACGTGACAAGGGTATCAACACGTGTGGTTTTCCCAAGGCCAGAATTTCATATAATGAGTTGGCACCCGCTCGTGAAACAACAAGATCACTGGCCGCAAACAAATCAGCCAAAGTCTCATTTGCGTATTCAAGTTGATAATACCCGGCTCTGTTTTCTAACGCAGAATCAACTTTCCCTTTACCACACAAGTGAATGACCTGAAACTGTTGACCTAATGCATCAAGTGCTTGTCGAATACAAGCATTAATAATGCTGGCGCCCTGACTACCACCAATCACTAACAACACCGGCCTGTCTCGGTTAAAACCGCACAAAGCCAAACCATTTGCTGCATTACCATTTAATAACTGTTGTCGAATGGGTGTGCCGGTTACTTTGACTTTATCCTGTCGCTTAAAATATTGTTTACCCGCATCAAATGTCACACAAATGGTGTTTACAAACGGAAAGCACAAGCGGTTTGCCAACCCGGGGCTTAAATCAGATTCATGTGCAATAACAGGTATACGGTTTAACCAAGCAGCAATCACAACCGGTAAAGCGACAAATCCACCTTTGGAAAACACAAAATTTGCTTTCAATTTGCGCAATAAAAAATAGGCCTGAAAAACACCCGTTAACATGTTGAACGGATCCACAAAATTTTTCCAGCTGAAATAACGGCGCAGTTTACCGCAGCGAATGGCATGATAGGGAATATTAATCGACGTGATCATTTTTTTTTCAACGCCATCCACCGATCCGATATAATCAATCTGCCAACCATCACGTTGAAAAACGTCGATTAGCGCGAGATTGGGTGTTACATGCCCCGCCGTTCCGCCACCGGTTAACACGATATGCTTATTCACAGAGTCCCTCAATCAATAAACTTAAATCAATGGCTTGCACTGATTTGGTAATAGCACCAACCGAAATATAATCGACCCCAGTCGCCGCAATGGCCGCAATCGTTGATAAATCAATGCCACCCGACACTTCCAATTCACAATGTTGTGATTCATTATTCATCAATACTGCAGACATAATCATCGGCAGACTAAAGTTATCCAGCATGATGCGATCTGGTCTCGCATCCAACGCCTCGCGTAACTCCGCCAAGGTTTCAACCTCAATTTCAACCAATAAAGGTTGATGAACCTTTCTCGCCATCGCGATCGCTTCACGAATGGATCCACAGGCTTTAATGTGATTTTCTTTGATTAAATAAGCATCATATAGACCCATGCGATGATTAACCCCTCCCGCGCATGCCACGGCATATTTCTGAGCTCGACGCAAACCTGGCAAGGTTTTTCGAGTATCAAGTAACCGGGTTTTATACCCTCGCAATTGCTGTAGATAGTGGTGTGTTTGAGTCGCCGTTCCTGATAACGTTTGCATAAAATTAAGTGCTGTACGCTCAGCGGTTAAAAGACTACGCGCAAGGCCTGTCATGTGGCAAAGTGTTGCTGGCTTATCAAGCCAATCGCCTTCATCAACATCCCAAGACACCTGGATGTTCTGATCGACCTCAGTAAAGACACAATCAACCCAGGCTTGTCCGCAAACCAACATCGGTTCACGCGCAATAATCACGGCATTCACCATTAAATCAGCCGGTAATAGCATGGCCGTGACATCGCCTGTACCTATGTCTTCATCCAAAGCACGTTTTACGTCGGTAATAATAGCGTGAGAATTGGGTTTCATATCATCAATAACTCTCTTTTTTGTTTCGCAAATCGCGCTTTTAACAAAGGGGGAGCCACAATCGTGGTCACAATCACCATCAAAATAATCGCTGAAAACAACTGATCAGAGATAACACCAATGGATTTGCCAATGGAGGCAAATACTAAACCGACTTCCCCTCGCGGCAACATACCAATACCTATCAACAACCGATCATCTCGACGAGCGGCACCCAACCCGCTGAGTAATTTGCCAAGAACGGCAACCACAATCAAGACACCCGAGGTCACCAGGACGTGCCAATCACAAAATGTCTCGAGCTTCACCTGAATACCAATCAACATAAAAAACAACGGCGCAAAAATAGACTCAAATGGCGCCACCAAATGCTTGATACTTAACGCATGTTTGTGATCACGTTCGCGAAGCTCAAAAAATCCATCATGAATAATAATGCCAGCAACAAAAGCGCCTATAATT
This sequence comes from Legionellaceae bacterium, assembly GCA_947473535.1. Taxonomy (GTDB): domain Bacteria; phylum Pseudomonadota; class Gammaproteobacteria; order Legionellales; family Legionellaceae; genus CANJFK01. The sequence continues at coordinate 6,244 of CANJFK010000007.1, forward strand.
GTAGATAATTGTACTAATGTCGCAAGCCATGAAAGCGACATCACAAACAAAAAAGCTGTAAATAATTTTGCTTCCCATGGATCGACAAAATCCAGCCATTTCACCACTTTCTTCAATATCCAAGGACCCAACAATAAGGCACCCGCAAAAAACAAAATGGCCATGACGATAATACGGCTAATCAACATTGTATTGATAACACCATGGATCACTACACCGCTAACAATAGCCAGGATAATCAATCCTAAAATATCATCAATCATCGCCGCACCAAGAATAGTTTTCGCTTCTCGCGTTTTAAGTTTTTTCATGTCTTTTAAAACACGCGCCGTAATACCAACGCTGGTAGCAGACAAGGTGGCCGCAATAAATAAATTTGATTTAAAGGATGAATCAGGCATTAAAAAATAGGTTGCTAACAACCCCAATAAGATGGGTGCCACAACACCGATAACCGCAACTCGTGCTGCTTCACGTCCAGTGTTCTTCAGCTCCTCCATGGAATTCTCGAGCCCCACCATAAACAAGAGAAAAATAACGCCATAACGAGAAAAGATGTCGACCACATAAGCCACTTTTATCCAATCAATACCATTCGGCCCACTCAAGGCCAAAGTCACTTGATTCGCAACATGAAGATTAGGAATGACGGTATTTACCGCCTGGACAAGCGGAATGCCACCTAACATATCGTGGACAATATTAAATATTGACGAACCCTCACGCAAAATAACGGCTAATTGCATCCCTGAAAAATAACAAATATTGCCTACCAAAACCCCCATTAGCAACTCACCCAACACACCGGGTTGGTTCAGTCGCTTGGCGATGAATTGCCCCATTAATCCAAACGATAAGATGAGCGTGCCCCAAAGAATAACAGAAGCCGCGGGATCAAGGTGATTTTGTTCTGTGCTGGCGATGGCAACAATGGGAAAAAATCCCATGAGCAAAAAACAATACTTTAAATAGCGCATTTTTTCCTATGACAGACGTCAGACATTTAACGCAATGGTTGGGCTAAAGGCCCAACCATTGCGTTTGATCAAGCCTCGCTGCTATGTTTGGCTAAAAACAAACACGTATCCAGCACTGAATCTGGATTCAACGACAGACTGTCAATGCCCTCTTGCATTAACCATTCAGCAAAATCTTGATGATCAGAGGGGCCTTGACCGCAGATACCAATATATTTCCCTTGTTTTTTACAAGCAACAATGGCCATATGCAATAACGCCTTAACGGCGGCATCACGCTCATCAAACTGCGCCGCTACAAGACCTGAGTCTCGATCCAAGCCCAGTGTCAACTGCGTTAAATCATTCGAGCCGATAGAAAACCCATCGAAGTGTTCCAAAAATTCATTCGCTAATAACGCGTTTGAAGGCAATTCGCACATCATAATGATTCGTAGACCGTGTTTCCCGCGCTCAAGCCCTTGTGTTTTCAACGTATCAATCACATGTTTTGCTTCGGACACTGTTCTCACAAAGGGAATCATCACTTCAACATTGGTGAGCCCCATGTCTTCACGAACTCGCTTTACAGCGACACATTCCAGGGCAAAACAATCAGCAAAATGCGGTGAAACATAACGCGACGCACCTCTAAAACCAAGCATAGGATTTTCTTCATGAGGCTCATAGTATTTTCCACCCGCTAGATTCGCATACTCATTGGATTTAAAATCAGACAATCGGACAATCACCGGTTTCGGATAAAATGCGGCAGCAATCGTTGCAATACCCTCTTTCAAACGCTCAATGTAATACTCCACAGGCGAGGCATAGGCCGCTGTTTTTTCATCAATCAATTGCTTTAATGCCATATCCGTCAATTGATCGTACTGCAGCAACGCCTTGGGATGAATGCCAATGCTGTTAGAAATCAAAAACTCGAGCCTAGCAAGACCAACGCCGGCATTAGGAACCGATTGAAAAGCAAACGCACGATCAGGATTACCAACATTCAACATCACCTTAATCGGCAAATCAGGCATACTTTCAACATCCAAACAAACGCGCTCAAAAGGCAATATACCTTGATAAACAAAACCGGTATCACCTTCAGCACAACTGACTGTCACCAGATCGCCATCACGAATATTGTCCGTCGCATCACCACAACCAACAACAGCAGGAATACCTAACTCGCGGGCAATGATTGCAGCATGGCATGTGCGACCTCCACGATTCGTTACAATTGCTGCGGCACGTTTCATAACCGGTTCCCAATCTGGATCCGTCATGTCGGACACTAAAACGTCACCAGGCTCTACTCGGTGCATTTCGCTGACGTCCGTTATCACGCGCACTCGACCCTGACCAATGCGCTGGCCAATACTTCGGCCTTCGCTGAGTACAGGTCCTGACGCTTGCAACGTGTAACGTTCAAGCACCTGCTTATTAACGCGGCTTTTTACTGTTTCGGGTCTCGCTTGCAAGATATATAATTGGCCATCTTTACCGTCTTTAGCCCATTCAATATCCATAGGGCGACCATAATGCTGCTCAATGATCAATGCAAAACGCGCTAATTGTTCAATCTCTGGCGTGGTTAACGAAAATTGACGTTGCGATGCCACGTCAACAACGGTCGTTTTGACCTTCTGTGCGGGATCATCAGAATAAATCATTTTACTGGCTTTTGATCCCAAATTACGCCGTATAACCGCGGAATGTCCTGCACGTAGACTGGGTTTATGCACATAAAACTCATCGGGATTCACCGCACCTTGAACCACCATTTCACCCAAACCGTACGATGACGTGATAAACACCACTTGATCAAAGCCTGATTCAGTATCCATCGTGAACATAACGCCACTGACAGCTAGATCACTACGAATCATTTGCTGAATACCGGCTGACAGCGCAACGTCTTGATGCGAAAAACCATGATGAACACGGTATGCAATCGCGCGATCGTTATATAGTGACGCAAATACATGTTTTATCGCCACCAATACAGCCTCAATACCTCTCACATTCAAAAACGTTTCTTGTTGGCCAGCGAACGAGGCATCAGGTAAATCTTCTGCGGTTGCCGAAGAGCGTACCGCGACACTAAAATCATCATGACCTATCGATTGGGCAAGATTAATATATGCCGTACGCACATCATCTTCAAAAGGACCGGAAAGTGGTGTATTGACCACCAAGTTACGAATTTCTTTTCCAACAGCAGCTAACTGACGAACATCGTCAACATCGATGCTATTTAGAAGGGCATAAATTTTATCATCCAGGCCACCTTGTGCTAAAAAATTTCGAAACGCATCCGCCGTCGTAGCAAACCCCGTGGGCACTGCAACGCCCGTCGCAGACAAATGGCTAATCATTTCGCCTAGAGACGCATTTTTTCCACCAACTTGTTCTAGATCGTGTAGACCTAAATGTTTAAAATCAATTGTATGCGAGCTGCCTGCCATGTTCACTCCTGGATTCATAAAAATAAAAGCCATTCTACTTAAATTAGTACGGGATGTGAATGACTGTCTTTTGATCTTAGCGAGTTAAACACATTTCAAACCAAACAAAAATTGAATTATTGATCACATTGCCATATAATGACGCAAATATAGTTCGACAAGGTCAACAAGATGGCTATCAACACGCAAAATATCGCTGAATTCATCCAGTCCATCACGACTACGATGGAGTCGTCCTCCGTTGCACTGTCACAGATGAAAAATAAATATCAACCCGCAATTCAGAAGAAAGATTTAAATAACCAGTATTCAAATCTAGATGCCACGATGACATTAAGTCTGATGATTGAACAAAATAAAATGTTCTGTCGATTACTCGCTAAAATAAAAGACCACAAGTCGTTTGAACAGTTAATTTACAAAGCCTATCAAGCGGCCGAAGAGGATCGAATAAACAATCACGATGATCAATCCGATTACGAGGCTATAGTCGAACTATTGAATGCGCTGGTTGCGGATGGCACGCTGGCTGATCTCGCTCAGAATGCCGAGCTGTGGGGTCAAATACAATATGTGCTGGGTATCAGCCTCATTTGCATCAGTGCTCTATTAGCATTCTCACTTTTTATTGGTTCATTAATACTGATATCACTTTTTGTAATCCCATACTTAATACCGATTTTACCATTTATCCTGTTAATTCTATTGAGTCCTCTATTAATTGGTAGCCTTGTTGGCTTTTTCAACGGCCGTTTTGAGATTGGATTTGGATTGTTAATTGCGGCCTTAGTATTAATACAACCCATGATCTACTTCACTTTTGTCATCGTTCCTGTCGGATTCAGCCTCTTGATCGCCGCACTCATCAGCATTCCAATTTACTTTTTTGGCGAGCACCAAAAAAACAACGGCAGGCTCAAAATAGACAATAGTCATGCTTTAAAGGGCTTGCTCGAGTCAAGCAACTGGTAGTGGGTTTATTTCTCCAAGTGAATTTGTCTGAAAGCTATGCTGGTATTAGTGTTCGTCGATCGCAATCAAATAGATTAAAATTCTATTTTTTGCGAGGTCAAAATGGTCATGGGTCAATACCGACAAGGGATACCGGTG
>CANJFK010000008.1 GCA_947473535.1 Legionellaceae bacterium
CATTATCGACACTAACAACCGATTGCAAGTTGCTTGAATTTAACTCATTAATGCCATTTACTTTTGATAACATTTTAACGATTTCCCTACCGCCCTCATGGAAGTAGTTTTACCTTATTTTTGTCTCACTGTCGCTGGCACAGAGGGGACTAAACCATTGCCAGCCGAGATTACTACGTCCGAACATTGGAAAAATCCTTATGTTGTACGTTCGGTTGATTGGAACAATGATATTGAGGTGAGCGACACAGCAATAAAGACTTTAGTGAGTCAACTAAAAGTACTTCTAAAATCCGTTAGGCTAGAAAAAATCGCAACAACCGCGTTTGAAGACAAAAAAGAGGCAAGGCGTCATTCAGTAGCAATATTAAGCGACGTGGATGCCAACCTAGCCGCTAAATTGGACGCCATTGAACAGAATCCCTACGAAGCATATGCAGTGAAATTTAGAAAGTTAAATCTATCGGCGCAAGAAAAACAGGCGTTGGTAGATAGTGATAAACGGTATCTTGCTTTGGTAAATATAACGGCTCGGGACAAGATAATCAGTGATAAACGGTATCTTGCTTTGGTAAATATAACGGCTCGGGACAAGATAATCGAAATATTGGTCAATCCCGCAACGAATCTTCGTGATATGCAGCAAACAGTAAATAAATATAAAGAAGATATATTATTGCCTCAATTCACACCTAAGAACTTATTAGAAGATGACCAGCGATTACTTAGAAGAAAGGACAGACTGGTATTAAGATCCATCAACAATTACATGAAAGGTCGGCACAAAGATGAAGAGCTCAAGCGTGCAACGATGCTCAGTACTACCTTTTCCCCTGCACAAGCGAAATTTAGTGAAAAAATACAACAACTAGGCCTTGAGATAGAAAAAAACGAAGCAACACTAAAACAACAAAAAAAAGAGGCTGGCATTCTTAATGCAGATGGGGACGCTATAATTCCCGCACCACCTACTCCGCCTGAAATAGTAACAGCCACCGACGCGTTAAGCGAATTAAAAATTAAACATGCCGTTGCTCTGGCGGTAAATGAGCAGTTAAGTACGTTTTATAAGCAGTATATAAGCGACCATACATTATCTATCACGGACTTTAAAACGAACTGCAATGATCTCTTGGGTGACGAAGGCAAGGTTACCATTAAAATAGAGAATGCGGATAACGTGCTCGAAGATACAGAGGTCAAGGTCAAAGAAATACTCTGCCAACAGCGTGATGAATGGAGCTTTAAGGGCGTCATGGAGTATCTCTTAAAAAGCATCGGCTGGGAGTCAGGTGCTCGCTTTTTTCAACCTGATTCAGCGGGCAAGCTCGATAAAATTGAAGCGTCAGTCAATCGATTGCCAGCAGGACCTGGGCTGCGCGGCGGGGATGATGGCGAGTAGTAATATGGATCTGGTAGGACAATAGCACCACCTTAAGGGTACCCCCCTTTTTCAAAGGGGGGATCCTTATGGCACCAACTTACACCAGTCTTCTTTCCACCAACAAGTTGTTGATAATCATTTTCATTTGATATAAAGTATCACTTCCTAGACATGCCGGCTAGAAAAGCAATGAAACTAAAAAAAATACCCTACTACCTTCTGCTGCTATTACTCGCCGCCGGCGCCAGTTTGATCCTCGGATTACTCAGTTTTAGTGGCATGTTTGCTTTATGGCCTATTCTCCCGCTCGCTTTCGCGGCCTTTGGATTGTCCGTGGTGTATGAGGGTGAAATTTATTTACAAAACATTAAAGGCGCACTGAGTAAATTATTCAAACCCAATTACCTTAAACGCGAACTGGCGAAGGACTATTTATTAACCCATTTCCCCGAAGATACCAGCGATGAAAACTGCCCTCAGTTTTTCAAAGATTATGAGCGACAGCTGCATTTACTACACCAATTCGAACATAAAAGTCTTCATAATAAACAAGGTCGACTGGATAAAAAAAGTAGCGCACGGAAAAAACGAGTCGAAAAAACACTGCGAGACATGGAAAAATGGTTTGCCAAGACATTATTTGCCACCCATCAAAACAACATAACGCCCTATGAAAAACAATTACGTGATTGGCTGGCAGAGAATGAGCAAGAAGAGTGGCAAGTAAAACACGACAGTCGACAAGGTGCTTTCCGCATCGCTCAAATTGGCAGCGCCATCGCCGCCCTCTGTATGGGGTTTGGTACAACGTTTCTCTTGGTCGAGGCGTTTACCATCATCCCGTTTCTTGCAATTGTGCCCCTTGCGTTACTACCTGCGCTTATTATACCCATGGCGGCTATTGCCGGCACGGCGTATGGTTTGCTAACCTACAATGCCATCACCGACATGATCAGTGATGATACGATTCGTCGTTGGTATCAGGAACTTAGTGAGAGCCTAAATCAAGGCGTAACAGTACAAAATGTCTCGCTTACTGTTGCCGCTATCGCGCTGTTTGCCCTTACCGTGGCCCTCACGATTTGTACGGCGGGGACATGGTGGACTGTAATCAAGCAAACACGTCCAGTCTTCACTTGGATGAGTAAAATCCCTGTACTCATCGCACAAGGGTTTACGGCACTGGGTATTGCGATGTCGACGTTTGTCTTTAATTTAGGTAACACCCTAGAAACGCTAGACTTAATTAAGAACGCCGGGGAGTTTTATGGGTATAACCTTGCGTTAATGTCCGCAAGCACAAGCATGAAAGGAGGGACTCTTTTCTTAAGCGAACGTGATGGAAAAATTGCCTATTCCGTGATGACGCCAGATGGCGTCATAGAGCAGGATCAACTGACAGACATTGATGCGCCCATCCCCTTTAACTTAATCGAATTAAATCGATTGAGAAAGACCATTTTCAAATGTACCTCAGAGCGAGGCCATACTCGATTTTCTTCTGGCATTATTCAATCCATTCAAGAAAGCATGCGGTCGTTGCGAGCGAGAGAAACCATATGGCAAATTGTTAATCCGTTTCGTTTATTGCTCAAATTAACCATTACGCCATTGCGTATCATCCTTTTTTTGGGCCATTTAATCAGCATAGGCGTCACATCAGACCGCGTTCCTGGTATTCCAGAAATCCTATCGGCACTCCTTGGGATTATTAGCGAAGGCTTCGAAGACGCACATTATTTTGTAGATCATGACGATGCTCATGAACACGGGCATGATACGAAGTCGTTAATGCAAGAACGCCTGAGTGACGCACATGGTCACAGTCACGACCTTGATATCCCCACACGCATCTTAAAAGGTCTTTTTTACCCCTTGTATTGTGCAGCCGCGCTTTGGGATTCACTAGCCAGCAAACAAAAAACAAGAGGAAAAGCAAAAGGAAATCCGTCACTCAGCTACGAACGTGCGTTGGAAAAGCAAATGGGGTTGGAGCCTGAAAGAAAATTCAAACTACCCAAAGACGCGTTATCACCTTCAGTGGATTGGCAAAACCAACACATTATTCACCTCATCGAACGCCAAAAAGAAAAACTGGCTGGTTCGGGCATTGCAGAAGAAAAGTGTAATGAATTAACTGGACTGCAAGACGACATGCTGGTTTTGAGAGACAAAATAGCCATAAAAGAACGTATAAACATCGAAAAACACAAAGTCATCCATAATACTCACCGGATCACGCCTGGCTTCCTAGACTACGGACAAAAAACAAATACGCGTTTATTTTTAGGCCAATTAATTGAACGAACCAAGAGCCCTACATCGGTAGTCGATGTGTTTGCACCCGACGATGATTTAGATCTACCGCCAGAAGACAAGAGCCCAGCCAAAGCGAAAGATTGTCCTAAACCAAATTGCGCTGATTGCACTCCCTTTTCTTTTGCGGCGTCACTTGCAAAAATCAATAGGAAAAAAAGAGATAAGCCAGCCGACACAATGACGGTTGATCAGCCGATTGCTACCTATTAAAGGGCGGCGTTATTTATGAATCAGCCCCGAATGGCATTTACTTAAGAATTTCTGAATAATAACACCCCGTAGCCTGGATGGAACGCAGTGTAATCCGGGAGGTTCGACGCATTGAATCCTGGGTTACGGCTTTGCCTGCACCCAGGCTACGACAATGTATTTTCCTTGGCCCCTAACGTCACTCCAACAAATTCTTCAATCCCTCTAAATGAGACCGCGCTAACGCTTTTGATTTCGCTTCATCGCGCACGCCGTCTTTGCCATACCACTCCAAATGATCTTGTGGCAATTCCTCCAAAAAACGGCTCGGCAGGCAATCTTTCATTTCACCTGCGCGACGACGTTGTCTTGCCATGGTTAAACAGAGATTTTTTTGCGCGCGTGTAATCCCAACGTAAGCCAGGCGCCGCTCTTCTTCAATTTGATCGTCATCAATACTCACCCGATGCGGCAATAATTCTTCTTCCATTCCAACCAAATAAACAAAAGGAAACTCCAACCCTTTGGATGCATGCAACGTCATTAATTGCAGGGTATCAACATCGGGATCGTCTGCTTGCTCAAGGATATCGATTAAAATTAATTTATTAATGACGTCAGCCAAGATACTACCAGGGCTTTTGGCTAATAATCGTCCCACCCACTCCAACAATTCCCACACATTATCCATGCGTTTTTGGGCCTTCAATGGTGTGTCGCATTGTTCATAAATATAGGCTTCATAGCCACTATCATCCACCATGTCCCTCAACACGGCTACCACCGGCTCGTGTTGACAGCGCTGTTGAATCGTCTGTAGCCACTGTTTGAATGACTGCAATGCAGCGCGCGGCTTATCGCTAAGTCGGCCATCTAACGCTAAGTGATCACAACAAGCATAGAGGCTTTGTCCACGCGTTTGCGCGTACTGCCCCAACGCTTCCAGTGTGCTGTCGCCAATACCACGTTTTGGCGTATTGATCACGCGTAAAAAAGCCGCATCATCTGTTTCATTGCAAAGCAATTTTAGATACGCAAAGACATCCTTCACTTCTGTACGAGCAAACCAAGATTGGCCACCGCTAATATGGTAAGGAAGACTGTGATGACGCAGCACTTTTTCAAACACGCGTGACTGGTGGTTGCCTCGATATAAAATGGCATAATCACCGTACGTTGTGCGATGACGCAATTTGTGACTAATGAGATCTGCAACCACTTGATCGGCCTCATCTTGCTCATCCTTGCAGCATAAAACGCGCAATAAATCACCATGCCCCAGTTCGCTCCACAATTGCTTGGTAAATAAATGGGGATTATTCGCAATCAATTGATTGGCTGCATGCAAAATGCGTCCGGTAGAGCGATAATTTTGCTCTAACTTAATAATATTTAGTTGAGGGTAATCATGTTTTAATTGAACCAGATTTTCAGGCCGCGCGCCGCGCCAAGCGTAAATGGATTGGTCATCATCACCCACCACGGTAAAATGAGCCCGAACACCCACCAATAATTTAACTAATGCATACTGACAGGTATTGGAATCCTGGTATTCATCAATTAATAAATGGCGGATTTTATTTTGCCAATGCTCGAGAATGTCGGCTTGTTGTTTCAACAAATAGACAGGCAAACGAATTAAATCATCAAAATCAACCGCATTATACGCTTGCAATGATTGCTGATAACGGAAGTAAAGGCTTGCCATTTCGGCAAATAATGGCGTATCAGCGGGTAAACCGAGCACATCATCCGGCGCCAACATGTCATTTTTCCACTTTGAGATTTGCTGCTGAACTCGCATTAACTCATCGCGGTCATTTGCACGGGCAGGCGGTAAAAATCCACGTAGCATTTGCAGGCAGTCTTCACTATCAAAAATAGAAAAGCCCCGCTTTAAGCCACAAAAAGCCGCGTCACGTTTAATAATGCTTAATCCCAAGGTGTGGAACGTTGCCACCTTTAAACCACGACGCACGTCAGGTTTAAGAACCGCAGCAATGCGGCTACGCATTTCATTTGCCGCTTTATTGGTAAAGGTAACCGCTGAAATGCTATGTGCAGCATAACCACAGGTTTCAATCAAATAAGCAATTTTTTGAGTGATCACGCGGGTTTTACCGCTTCCTGCACCTGCAAGAACCAACAATGGCCCATCGATGTATTTAACTGCTGCCATTTGTTGTGGGTTTAGCATAGACAACTCAAAATTGAGGGTACTGGAGTCTACGTCATTTAGAAAAATTCGCAATAAAAATTGCGACTCACCCTAGTGTACATTGATTTATCAGTTCAGTTAACGCACCTTGTGAAAAAAATTAACACATAAAGATCGGGATAAAACGAGTAAACCCGGCCTTAAATACAATATTAAAGACTACATCCACAATAAAATTACGAAAACGATGTTTAAGGTCTATTCTCCTCGCTATTTTTCATCAAAGGATGCTCCGTTGACGGTAGACGAACAAAAAAATAACAATGTTATGAACCATCTGTAAAATGATATACTTTTCGCATATGAGTTTTTTTACCATGAGTAACCATAACCATGAAAGAAATGGATACATTGCAACGGTTCATGTTTGAGCATGCGAGCATTCGCGGCGAAATTGCTTACCTAGATGACACCTATAAAACCATCATGCATCAGCGCCCTTACCCACCGATGGTCAAACAGTTGCTGGGTGAAGCAATCATCTCTTGCTTGCTTCTTGCGGGCAGTATTAAATTTGAAGGCGAAATCAGCTTACAATTTCATGGCGATAAACGCCTGCCGTTATTACTCGTCCAATGTGACCACCAATTGCGGATCCGAGCATTTGCTAAATATCAGCAAGATGGTGACGCCATTGATTTTAACAGCGCTTTTTTACAAGGCAAAATGGCATTAACCATTAACCAATATAATCAAACCCAAGCGTATCAAAGCGTCGTGCCTATCCACTCTATCGCGATGAGTGAAAACATGATGCATTATTTTGCACAATCAGAACAAGTAGCTAGTCGCGTGTGGCTCGCTGTCAATGAACAGAGTGCTGCAGGCATTTTACTGCAACTCATGCCGGGTCAAACGACGTTACAGCGTGAGCAATTCTGGGAGTATGCCGTACACCTTGGCGAAACCATCAGTGAGCATGAATTATTGACCTTGGATAATCAAACCATTCTGCATCGTTTATACCATGAAACCGAATTACGCCTTTATGGACCGCGCCCTGTGCATTTTCACTGTCGCTGTAATATCGATAAGATGAAACAAGTGCTTACTGTTTTAGGTGAGGCAGACGTACTACAACTACTAAAAGAAAAAGGCCAGGTTGAGGTTAACTGTGAATTTTGCAATCAAAATTACTCGTTTGATGCAATTGACATTGCCTTATTATTTCGAAAATAACAACCGCAGAAACTCAAACCGTCTATGAACCTTGCGCAATGCTGCAACTTCCTCTAATGTAGATGGATTATTGCAATATTCATGAGTGGCGTATAGTTATGTTCAGGCGACTTTTTTCATTGGTTATTTTCACATGGCTACTGGTTGGTTGCCACCATCATACACGTGAAACGCCACCCCCTATTGCACAAGGTAATGAACGGCAAATTGCGCCGTTTACACGCGTTTACGTGAGTGGCACTCTCAATGTGACGTTACATACCGGTGCCCTCGAGCCAAAAGTAGCATTATCTGGCGATCCGAGGGATCTGAATTATCTTCACTGGAATGTGAAAAATGGGATACTGCACGTCACATTGGGTAAAGGATACCCTCATTACGGTCAAGTAAGTGTCGATATTAGCACTCACTATTTGAGTACGTTTAACTTTCACGGCGTCGGTACAGTGACCGGTGTTGGGTTACAATCGAACTTATTAGATGTTTCGCTTGCAAATAAAGGGAAAACCTTACTGCAAGGACAAATCAACTTGCGGAAGCTCGACGTCACGGGCCCTGGATTTACACAAATCAGTGGCATCAACAGTCGTTACCTGCAAGTTAAGCTTGCTGGAAAAGCACATGTTCAATTAGATGGTGTTGCCAATTTGGCGTCACTGGACATAAACGGCAAAGGCTGGTTAAGCCTGTATTGGGTAAAAAGTAATGCATTAAAAGTTCGAGCTAAAGATCACGTGTTTTTTCAACTAGCAGGCATTGCGGATATGCTGGATGTTGAATTATGGGACAAAGCGCGTTTTAACGGCCGATATCTACGCTCTACGCGCTCGTTTGTGAAGACACATGATACATCGGAAGCAGACATTGCCGTTGTAAAACGCCAACACACGCTCGCTGACGATAAAAGTAATATTTATTTTTATAAACTCCCGGAAATGAAAACAGACTTTATGGCGTGTAATGGGGCAGTTCTTGATATGCGAGAATGGGAACGCGCCTTCATGAAAGAGCCAACTCGCTATAATCTATAAAACCAATGGTTCTACCTTAAGCTTTTCTTCTAAAATTAACCATTAAAAGTAGCCTGGATGAAGCGCAGCGTAATCCGGGAAACGATGCCTCATGCTGGCTCTGCTCCCGGATTACGCTGCGCTTCATCCAGGCTACATCAACATTTTGGCTCAAGGTAATACCATTGATCTATAATCTTAAACAAGCAAGAATCGTTTCAATATCACCATCCAGCGGCAGGACGTGAGCTGAATTATCTAACCAATGAATTTGAGTGTTCGCTTGATTGGCAAATTTTTTCGCTACAAGCGCAGAATCAACAACCTCATCAAAACGACCTAAAAATAAGTCGACTGGGCAACTGGGGGGAGTAAATTCAACATTTTTAATCAACGTTAATATTTCTATGATCGTGGTGATGGGTAGTCGACGATAGGTCAACTCTTGAAATTGGCTGGTATGGATATTCCCCGCGTGATTTGGCAAGGATTTAAAACCCAAGTATTGCAAGATACGAGCACCCAATAGCGTCACGTTCACATTCTGTTTCAGTGACAATGCTGGCGCTAACAAGTACAAATGATTCAGTGTAAAGTGATGGCTTAAATGACAAGCCAGCAATCCACCCAACGATAGCCCCAAAACATCCACGGTCTGATAATCTCGTACTAATCCCTGGCACGCTTGTTCAGCGGCAGATACCCAGTCACGAGCAGATACCTTGGCAAAAGCTTCAATGCTGATGCAGTGCCCCGGCAATACGGGACACACAACGGCATCATACATTGTTAACGCCGGTAATAGTTCGCGGTAAACGGCGGGGGACGAGGCAAACCCATGCAATAATAGTAACGCTCGATTGTGACTTGAACCGCGTTTATCGATGGGATCTAATAAATAAGCTTGTTGGCTCAACAAGGGCGCGATTTGCTTCCCTCGCCACATGTATTGAAAATCAGTGATATTCATCTGGAGCTCGGTGAGTATCTATTATCATCGATTTTAGCATAAAGAGGTAAAATAATCTGAATAGACTATAATCCATATATAACTCTCTAAAGTGTCTACTATTTAATTATGAAAGAAAATACAGAAACGAAGGCTGCTGATGCTCTGCGTAGGTCAACTCTTGCTGCAAACGCTGCGCGGGATAGTAGTCTTGCAAAATATGATGCAGAAATCGCAATAGCAGCTGCGAATGCATCTAGGATGGACGAAGAAATAGCGAATGTCCAAGTTCATGATCTTGTTGTTCAAAAAGAAGCCATTGAGAAATCTATTGATGAATCGCCGCATCCTGCATCGAAAGAGGATGAGGAAAAACTTGAGCGAGCGGAAGAGGCCCTTGCGGCCGCTAGGGCTAAAGCGATGAAGATGGCGGAGGAAGCTAAGTTAATGGCTGAAAAGGCTGCTAAAGCTCGGCTTAAAGCAGAGTATGTTGAAAAAGCTGCACAGGCCGCTATAAAAGCGGCACAAATTGCTAAAGAAGCCGCCAAGGAAGCTGAAGAAGCCGCGAAGATCTCTCAAGAGGCTGACAAAGCTGTTGAACAAGCTGAGGAGGGGTTGGCTAGTCCTAAAGAGACTGAAGAAGTGAAAGAAGCGGCAATAAAAGCCAAACAGACATCTAAAAAAGCTGATAAAGCGTCTCAAAAGGCTGATAATGCGGCTAAAGAAGAGGAGGAAGCGGTAGAAAAAGCGAAAAACAGTGATAGTCCTGAGATAGCTAAAGAAGCTGCTGACGAAGCTGAAGCGGCCGCAAAGAAAGCAGATCCCAAAAAGAATGAACCCACTACCTCAGCAGCAGCACTGCAGAGTAATAGCAAGGATGAATTCACGAACGTAATGACGGATATAGCGAAAGATTCATTGGTTTTGGGTTCCGAGTTAGGTGAAAAAATTCGAGAGAAGACTGGGATTAGTAAGGTTACAGGAGCCATTGAAACGGCTATAACAACCCCTATAAATTTAGCTGTGACTGGCATTAGCGAGGGGATTTCTCGTGCGCCTAAAGCAATTTTGTATAGTGCGCCTAAAGCAATTTTGGGTGGTATTGCGAGTGGTATAAATTGGATGTCAGGCGGTCGCTTGGGTCAACTGGCGAATACAATAATGGGTAGCCCTAGTAATGATGACATGGCATCAAAATTGCCCACATCAACGGCCCCCAAGCCAAAACCAGGTTCGGCTCAGACACAGGAAGACGAGTTGAATAGAGACCGAGACCGTGAAAAGAGATTCTAGTCTTGTGTGCAAGGTATATATACCTTACACACCTATTCCAAAAGTTTATGCGGTAAGCTTTCCAACCGACCGGCTGTTGTCACGAGGACAAAGTTTAATTTACGCTGCAGTTCACTGATCGTATCAGCGCCTGCGTAAGTTAGCCCGGATCGCAAACCGCCAATGATGTCAGCAATAACAGCATCTTGTTGATCGCGATACGGTACTTCAGCCGA
>CANJFK010000009.1 GCA_947473535.1 Legionellaceae bacterium
GCTCGTAATAACAAATATGTGTGCTGGTGTGCCCTGGCGTATCTAAAATTTGAAGCGTATGGTTATCTATACAAATAGTATCGGAAGGGCCTACTCTTCGCGTACACGTTGAAATTCGCTCATCAAAGGGGCCATAAACAACTGCATTTGGAAAATGGAGTAACAACTCAGGTACGCCATCGATATGGTCATGATGATGATGCGTCAGCAATATGTGATTTAAGGTTAGCTGGTTGTCTTTGGCATAGGTTAAAACGGGGGCTGCAATACCTGGATCAACACAAGTCATTGCGCGTTTTAGTGGGTTGATGATTAGCCAAATGTAATTATCTTTGAATGCAGGCAGCGCAACGACATCCATCGTTATTTCACCGTTTCCAAAAGATAAGATGATACGCCAGGATTAAATAATTTGCGTAGTGTCTGCATAATAACCTTTAACTCTTCAGCGAGAACATAAGGTGGATTAATGATCCACAAACCACACCCCCTCATACCGGGCTTTGCTGTCGATGTTAAATAAAATTCAGCACGTAAATTATTGTCCGCTCCAATGTTTGTTAGTCCTCGGAGTAACTGTTCGTGGAGTTTATTATCTACCAATGGATACCAAATGCAGTAAACGCCTGTGGCAAAACGCTGATAGGCAGTCTTCAATGCTTTTGGTATCTCACGATATTCCGTTTTAATTTCGTAGGATGGATCAAGAAAAATTAACCCGCGCCGTTCAATGGGAGGCAGTAGGGCGTGTAGGTCGTCCAAGCCATCTGTATTGCTACAAAAAACACGTTTGCCTCGATAGGGTAGTTGGTCTAAATAGTCAAACTCGCCAGGGTGCAATTCACTAAAAAATAGCCGATCCTGCTGTCTAAGCATTTGTAGTGCAAGCTCGGGTGAGCCTGGGTAATAACGCAATTTATTGTCGGTATTGAGTTCATGAATCGCATTTAAATAAGATGAAAATACGGGAGGCAATTGTTTATGTTGCGCCCATAATAATTCGATTCCAGAATTTGCTTCACCTGTCTTTACTCCCTGATTACTTTTTAAGTCATATACGCCGCGACCTGAATGCGTATCTAAATAGAATAACGCCTTGTCTTTTTGAGTCATGTAATGAAGTAAACGCGACAACGTGGCGTGTTTAAGAACATCGGCGAAATTGCCGGCATGATAACCGTGTTGATAACTAAGCATGTTGTGTGGCCTTACATTAAACTAAGGTTTGTATCGTAGTCGTCGGCTTCAACTTCAACAGATGACTGCTGTTGGGCTTAAGGCACCAACCTACATGTGCGAAAAACAGAGTATAACAGATTCAGGTTCTACTCAAACAAAATGGTTTTCTTGAACTATACTTTCATTGCATCTGTTAAATTAATTATGGAGACAACGATGGGCCTACATAAAGACTCGGATTATAATCATACACCGTATGATTATAATGTTGATGATGATCTGGATGAGGTAGCTCACAAAAAACAAGTCAAGCGTATGTTAGAAGATCGCTTGGAGCGTAAGCGTCTTAAGCACGAGCTAGAAGATTTTGATGGCGAATTAGATGGTGAGTTCGATTGGGAACATTACGATCTCGATCGTTAGGCACTATCAATAAATAGGTTGTTTATTGATAGTGCCTTAGCTACTGCCCGGCTGCAAGCAACGTATTTTGCAGTAGTGTGCAAATGGTCATTGGTCCAACGCCACCTGGAACTGGCGTAATCCAGGCTACTTTGTTTTTTGCCGTATTAAAGTCAACATCACCGCGAATAGTACCATCATGGAGGCGGTGCATGCCGACGTCGACCAGTATTTGGTCTGAATGAAGCCAATCGGTGTTGATCACGTCGGCGGTTCCAGTGGCAACCACAATAAGATCCGCCATACGGATGTGATGCTCCAAGCCTCGCGTTGAGCGATTGCAATTGGTTACAGTTGCTTTGGCTAATAATAATTCGAGAGCCATTGGGCGGCCGACGATATTTGATGTTCCTACAACAACAGCATGCTTACCTGCCAAAGCCAAATGATAATGCTTCAATAAGTTCATCACGCCATAAGAGGTACAAGGGCGGAGCTGGGGGTTTCCCTGTGCTAGCCGTCCAAGATTGTAGGGATGAAAACCATCGACATCTTTGATGGGACAAATATGCTCTATAATTCTAGCGGTATTAATATGCGCAGGCAAAGGGAGTTGCACAAGAATACCATTCACCTCGTTTGACTTATTTAGTGTATCAATTAAAGATAAAAGTTCGTGTTCACTGGTCTGATTGGGCAGGTTATAAGCGAACGATTTAAACCCAACCTCCAGGCAAGCAAGGCGTTTATTATTCACATAGATCATTGATGCAGGGTTTTCACCGAGAAGTATAACGGCAAGGCCCGGTGAGGGTAGGCCTTGTTGAATACGTTTACTCGTGTCGTGCTTAATTTTTTCTCTAATGCTAGCGGCAACAACTTTGCCATTTAAAAGTGATGCAGTCATAGGGGCTCGTTAAATACATAGGCGCCAATTATGAAAGAATGGTAGGGATTTTGCAAATGCACCAACGCCAGGTAAAAAAAATGGTAAATTTAGAAAGAACGATGATGTCTGTTGCTGGTAGTGTTGTGTACGACGTCTGTTATTTCATCTTCGATTGTTCCGCGCTCGCTGACAAAGTCTGAAAAAGACGCTCTGTTTAATGGAACACCAGTGCCAGTTTGCATATAGTTTGTGCCTAATGGAGTATCTCTCCAATTAGGTGCTTGACGATTATCGCCCACTTTATGCATAGGATTTACGACTGCGCTTGCTTGCAACGAATCGTTAGCCTCATTAATTATTTCTTCATTGTCAGCTTGTAATTCATTAAACCGAGTTTTTGTAGCCGCATCCCTTGATCGCCATAATTTAGGCAATACATTTGCAATGGTATAAACAATGGCCACACTGGCAACCAAAGCAATGCCTATTCCGATAGCAATCCCGATTGGCGGAAAAGCAACCCCTAACCCCAGGGCAGCCGCAATACCAAAGGCCGCCGCCCCGACGCCCATACCACCGATAGCCCCAACAAAAATATTTATAGCAGCGTTAAGTCCCTCTTTTTCTGTGTTAACGTTCTCAATGCCACAAAACTCTTTTAATACATTATCGCTTAATCCTTTATGACATTGCCATTTGGAGGCATTTTCAACATCGTTTTCGATGGTTTCAGAATCATTGGTACCAGACATGCGACCCTTGTTTGTACCCAATTTCGCATGACCACCTTGGTCGATAAAACTAATAACTGCTTGAAATCCTTCAAGGTTGAGTGATTCATAAAGGCCGTTCATGTGTTTCGTTATTTGAACGGTATTGCCGGCGTTGATACCAGTCTCTAAATCATCCGCTAACGCTACTATCCTAGCCGCTTCAGGTTGCGCTACATAATCGTTTATGAGTGAGTCACGTGTTATCTTATCTAGGCTTACAAAATCAAGAATGGCCACACGACCATTTACTGCTTGTGCACGCTCATTCGCACTTTTACAACCGCCAATAGACGATTTTTCGGTAAAGACAGAAAGGGCTTGATAAGTGAATCCATTATTATGGTGACCATACGCGCCTTCTTTATACAGAGAAGCTAACGCCCACGTTGCCTTTGCTGTAAAGGCCACTCGATGCTCCTCAACACCTTCAATCTCTGACGTTTCAGGAGGGCTATCGATTATCATAATGCCCTGTAATTCCTGCAGTTTCGTTAAAACGGTCGGTTTTAAAGCGGTAGGTTGTTCAGCCTTTAAATAGGAATAAAAAGAGAGCTGATCAGTCGCCAAAAAGTCATCATAAGCCTGGAATAAACTATCTTTAATTGTTGTTTTACTAGCCTGATCAAGTGTCTCATAGATGGTATGCAATGAAGCCATTTGAGTCATCAATGCGGCTTCATTGACGATTGCAGGGTTACCATCGTTGATGGATAGCTCATGCCCCCAGCCATTGACGGCCATGTTTTGCACTAAGCATAACGGGTTAAAGGGATTCTCACGGTTATATTGATGTGCTGATTCTAAAATATGTTCAGCACTTTGCGTTTGTTTATTACTGCGTTCGTCAATAGTGCCAGTGATACCTGCTTTATTTAAGGTAGTATAAAGATTATAGACAAAGGCGTTAGGTAGATCCTCATTTGTTGAACGCGTATCACCACCTAGTTCGTATTTATCTTGTAAATAAGTAATTTTATCTACTGTGTCAGCCACGATCATTTTATTAAACGTGGCTTTTATTGAACTGTCAGTGGGGGTTAAATTGCTATGTTTTTTTAAAAAATCATTATACTCACCTGTAATTTGATCGCGCTCTTCAGTTGACAGTTTATTTTCAGGATCAAGGCCATTTAATCTAGAGTCCATGTCCAAAAATGGCGTAGCACTCTTCTTATCCTGCTCAAGTAATTCTTTTGTTTTAGCATGTAGTTTCTTCACGGCAATTGAAGGCACACGGACTTGTTGACGGTGAGATAGAGGAACAACACGTCCATCGTCCTGCAAATGATGTGAATACATTATTCTGTCTGCTACGTTCGCAGCGCCCAGCGCCTGATGGTGTGATGTATGCTCACTCGCACCTATAAAGTTAATTGATCCGGTTCCTTTATCGATATGAACGTAATCATGGGCGCTTGCGCTCGTTGTTTCTGCTAAGTGTTTTGACAGGTGTTTTGTAATGTTTTCGTCAAATTGAATGCCTGTTTTCTCAATGAGTTTAATTCTTACTGTTTTGGCAATGTCAGGTAATAGTATTTTTCGCGCTTTATCCAGCTCTTTATTCAGTACTCGTTTAAATTGATCCGCATCAACAACCCCATTTGTATTGGCTTCAGCGTAAGCATTTTCTAATGCCTGCGCTTGTAATTCGATAACTTGTTTGTTGAGGTCTAACAGTGCCGCATCAAGTGCTTTTTGAATGTTTTCATCCGTAGGACCAAACTTTATTCTAGCCTCTCGCTTGCTTTTGCTCTCGCCTTTCTCAACAGCCGTCCTTACCATCCGTCCAATTAAGTGAGCATGGAAATGCGTTTCTTGTTGTAAACTGATAATGCGCCCTTTAGCTAACCCCTTATAACTATCAATTATCTCATCATAACTATCAATTATCTCATCGGATAAATAGTCTTTTAATGACGATAATAACGATGATTGAAGTTCTTCATTGACTTTGCTTTGAATATCCAAGCTAACAGCGGTGGTTTCTTGAATGGGATGACCTAATTTTTTTTTGAACGCTTGTTTATATTCACTTAGATCGAGAGAGTCAGTTGGATAACCGGGATTTTCAATACTATAAATTGTCGTCCATGCCTCATCATTTAAGGTAACATCAAGGATTACACGCCCTTGTGGGTCGATGGGGAGCGGAATGGAATCATCAGTTTTCTGTTGATACAATGCTTGCGCCATATCATAAATTGCTTTCAAATAGAGGGCTTGAGCTTTAGCGCGTTCTTTTGGCAAAATAGGCATGGCTAATCCTTGAACATGGTTTAATACTACTCGCAGTTTCATCCTCTTTTATAGTATAGACCAAGTTATTTGACTATTTAGTTACCAGATCAAGTGCATGAAGTATTAACAACGTTGATTTAATCCATATCCATCACTCAAATCTAGACAAATAGTGCACGGTGTTATACATTGGCCGTTTTTAGCAGGAATTGCGAATGCGTATTGCCTTGATGGTTGAATACGATGGTAGCCAGTATCACGGTTGGCAAGCGCAAACTGGCCTGCGCACCGTTCAAGGGGCGCTAGAGCACGCGCTATCTTCTGTTGCAGATCATGATATCAGCGTTGTTTGCGCTGGTCGAACCGATACGGGCGTCCATGCTACAAATCAGGTTATTCATTTTGATTGTGAAAAAGAACGCACAGCGCGCGCGTGGATTCACGGCGCCAACTCGTTTTTGCCAAAAGATGTGTGTGTAAAATGGGGCAAAGAAATGCCAGAGCATTTTCATGCTCGTTACTCTGCTACTGCACGACGTTATCGTTACGTCATTTACAATCATTCAATCAGACCATCACTACTGCGTAGTAACGTGACGTGGCAATATCGTCAGCTTGATCATCGGTTGATGCAAGAAGCAGGGCAGCATTTGCTGGGTGAACATGATTTCACATCGTATCGCTCGGTTGAATGCCAGTCCAAGACACCGATGCGTAATATTACACATCTACGGGTGACGCGTAACGATGATTTAATTATCATGGATATCACTGCCAATGCTTTTTTACATCATATGGTGCGAAATATTGCCGGCGTCTTAATGGCTGTTGGTTCAGGACGGAAACCCGTACCTTGGGTTCATGAGGTATTGTTAGCTAAAGATCGAAAATTGGGTGCTGAAACAGCACCTCCCTATGGCCTGTATTTGGTTGCTGTGACTTATCCACATGAATTCGGTATAACCCGAGGCGTGACTGGTCCAATGTTTCTGATGGAGACGTAATTTAATATGAACGAAAGCAGTGAAAAGCGAACACATTTTATTAGGCAATTGATTAGTGAAGAATTGAGTAGTGGAAAACATAAATCAGTCATGACACGTTTCCCGCCAGAGCCTAATGGTTATTTACATATTGGACATGCTAAATCGATTTGTTTGAATTTTGGTTTGGCCGACGAATTCTCTGGGCACTGTAATTTGCGCTTTGATGATACGAATCCAATTAAAGAAGAAGATGAATTCGTACATGCCATTATTGATGATGTGCATTGGCTTGGTTTTGAGTGGAATGCCATTACTTATTCTTCCGATTATTACCAGCAATTGCATGATTTTGCCGTTGATTTAATTCAGCAGGGCTTGGCTTATGTTGATAGTCTGACTATGGATGAGATTCGTGCTTATCGGGGAACATTACAAGAGCCTGGACGAAACAGCCCCTATCGAGACAGGTCAACCGATGAAAATCTAGATTTGTTTGCGCGCATGAAAGCGGGCGAATTTCCTGATGGATCGCTTGTGTTACGCGCTCGTATTGATATGAACGCCGGCAACATCAATATGCGTGATCCGGTGCTCTATCGAATTCGTCATGTCGCACATCAACGTACAGGTAATGATTGGTGTATTTATCCAATGTATGATTATGCTCATCCCTTGTCGGATGCGTTGGAAAAAATAACACATTCTTTGTGTACATTGGAATTTCAAGACCATCGTCCTTTGTATGATTGGCTGATTGAGCACCTACCTGTGCCAGCTAAACCGGTACAAACGGAGTTTGCTCGTTTAAATTTATCTCATACCATAACCAGCAAACGTAAACTTCGTGAGCTGGTTGAACAAAACGTCGTAACGGGTTGGGATGACCCACGCTTACCGACCATTCGTGGCATGCGTAAACGCGGGTATCCGCCTGCAGCGATTCGACAATTTTGTGAGATGGTGGGTATTTCACGAAGTGATTCAATCATTGATATGTCGCTGCTGGAGGCTTGTGTTCGTGACGAATTAAACAAGACATCCAAACGAGCGTTATGTGTACTTGATCCTATCAAGGTCATCATTGAAAACTACCCGGAGTCGCACGTTGAAGCGTTGACAGCACCATTCAATCCGCAGGATCCTGCGTCTGCCAGCCGTGTATTACCGTTTTCCAGAGAAATTTACATTGAACGCAGTGATTTTATGGAAGATCCGCCTAAAAAATATTTTCGACTTTTCATTGGTGCTGAGGTTCGTTTACGGCACGCTTACGTGATTCGTTGCACCGGTGTAACGCATAATGAGCAGGGTGATGTTGTGGAGATTCGTTGCACATATGATGCCGCGACATTAGGTAAAAATCCTGAGGACCGAAAAATTAAAGGGGTCATACATTGGGTTTCTGTAGCACATGCTCATCCAGTTACGATTTATCAATATGATCGTTTGTTTCATGATGTAAATCCAGCGCGTGAAGAAAACTTCATGCAGTTTTTCAACCCGAATTCGTTGCAGGTTTTGCAGGCCGTATGTGAACCATCGTTGGCCCTTCAACCGTTACATGAAGTGCTGCAATTTGAGCGTTTGGGCTACTACTGTGTTAATCAAGTTGAAAAAGGTCAAGCGACTGCGTTTCATCGAGTTGTTGATATGAAAGATACTTGGGGGACTAAGGGATGTTAAGCCTTTATAATTCATTAACACGTACAAAAGAACCATTTACGCCCATACAACCTGGTAAAATTGGTATGTATGTATGTGGCATTACTGTTTATGATCGCTGTCACCTAGGGCACGCACGCTCTATGGTGTGTTTTGATGTCATTGTGCGTTTTTTACGCGCCCAAGGCAATGCAGTGACGTACGTGCGCAATATCACCGACATTGATGACAAAATCATCATGCGGGCGCATGAACGTGGCCTGTCAATTCATGAATTGACGGCTCATTATATTGACGCAATGCATGCCGATGCACGTGCATTAAATATCTTACCACCGGACCTAGAACCACGGGCAACGGATCATGTCGACGCCACTATCAATTTAATTGGGCGTCTAATTCAGACTGATTATGCTTATGTGAGTGATAATGGGGACGTTTGTTATCAAGTCGAGCGCTTTGCCGATTATGGAAAATTATCGCACAAAGATCTGGATGGCTTAATGTCTGGCGCTCGTGTTGATATTGTGAAGGAAAAGCGCTCGCCGCTTGATTTTGTATTATGGAAAATGGCCAAAGCTGATGAACCAAGTTGGCCTTCTCCTTGGGGTAATGGACGGCCTGGTTGGCATATTGAATGCTCCGCAATGGCGATGAATGAATTAGGTGAGCAATTTGATATTCATGGTGGCGGGCTTGATTTGCAATTTCCTCATCATGAAAATGAAATAGCCCAAAGCGAAGGTGCGACAGGTAAACAGTTTGCCAATTATTGGCTGCATGTTGGGATGTTGCAGGTCAATAATGAAAAAATGGCGAAATCAACAGGTAATTTTTTTACCATCGAAGATGTATTAAAAAAACACCATAACGAAGTTGTGCGTTATTTTTTATTGAGTAGTCATTATCGTAGTCCGCTTAATTATTCTGAAGATAATTTACAAAATGCAGGCAAAGCATTAACCCGTCTCTATCAATCGATTCGAGAAATTGATATAGAATCGCACGAGTTAGATCAAAGCTGGTTAGATCAATTTAATCAAGCGATGAATGATGATTTTAATACACCAATAGCCTTATCTGTATTATTTCAATTAAGTCATGAAATCAACAAGACTAAATCACCGATACTTGTCGCCACGTTGAAATATCTGGCCTCTACGTTAGGTTTTTTACAAGAATTACCGGACGTCTTTTTACAAGCAGGGCTTGCAGAAGAAGATACTGTGGCAATTGATAAACTTGTTGCAGCGCGTGTTCAAGCAAGACTGCAACGTGATTGGGCTAAAGCGGATGAAATTAGAGCCTTGCTTATGAAACAAGGGATTGAATTGGAAGATAGCGCAGACAATACAACGTGGAGGCGGGGTTAAAACTGGTGATATGAAAAAGGTTCAAAAATAATTTAGTTTCTTATTTGCTTTTTTTAAAAAGCTCTCCTAATGTTATATTGTTGTAATTCAATTAACTTACTGGAGAAATGGAATGTCTCACCATAATGCACCATGTAGTGATAAAAGCAAAAATAGCTGTACAACTAGCACACCGAAAGGTGGGGCTCAAAAAGGCGGCACACGCGATGCATCAGAGAAGGGACGTGGCAATATATCTCAAGATCGTCAGCGAAATATGCAAAATGAAAAGCACGGTAAATAATTAGTCGTTGCACCCTGTCCAGCAAGTTATTTGTTGTATAGGGTGCACATTTCGTCTTTCATGCTCCAAAAAAAAGCACAAGCAATTCCTCTTCTTGATATCCCATGGGCAAAACGCCAGCCACAATCTGCGTGGATGGGTACACTTGCTCCAGTACATTTCCAAATTGATTTAGTATCAATGGCACGTATCCGGTCACAATCGTCGGGGAAACTCGACCTCTCGACGTATCGCGGCTTGTCCGCGATATCCAGAGATCCAATGCCAGAGCGAGATCCCTAGATACCGCGGACAAGCCGCGGTACGTCGTCGGAGTAGTTTACCCGGCGATTGTGACAGGATACAAGGGCACCATCTTATGCATACCCTTTCTTTGAAAAAGGGGCGTAGGGGGACGATCCAAGATTAAGCTTGGATCGTATCGATGGGTTCCATTATATCAATGGTTTGTATACAGGGCTCGTAGTTAACTCAAGATTTCGTATGCGTCGCTCCGTCAGTGCAGGTACATGTGCCTTCTCTTTTATCAATATCGATGATGCACGACTGCATGCCATTGTGCATCATACAAAAACGACCACAATTTTTTTGTTGCTGATCAGCACAGTCTTTCGTATTATCAGCAAAGGCCGTTAATGAGCTAAAAAAAATCACGCAGCTAATTGTGGCAACCAATGGTCTAATAATCATTATTTTTCTCCCTTGTTAATAATGTAAAATTTGAAACATCATAAACTCATGGTAGATTACTATCGCCAATTTTGCCACCTCAGTCTTGTCCAATGCAAGATGAGTCTCAAATGATAGTCTGATTCCAATACAAATGAGTCTGAAATAATCGTTAAAAAAGGAATATAGAGGCAAAGTTGTTCATGATAGAGAGATGAACATACGAATGAATGACTCGAATCTTAAAAC
>CANJFK010000010.1 GCA_947473535.1 Legionellaceae bacterium
AGGGTGTTAAATCATTATCAACAATCCAATCGTAAATCGCACGAATAAAATATGGTTTATTTGACGTCATTGTCATGATTATGCTGCCCTTAGCTGCCTCTCGGCGTCCGTTAAACTAACTTGAAATGCTTCTCGTTTAAACAAGCGTTGCATGTAAGCATGCAATCCCTTTGCATCGGTAGGAATCTCAATGCCCAAGCGAGGGAGCCGCCAAAACAATGGTGCGAGAGCACAATCCAATAAAGAAAATTCATCACTGAGAAAATACGCTTTATCAGCAAAAACAGGTTCGAGACCGCTTAAGCTATCAAGCAACAGTTGGCGAGCGGACTCAGCATCATCGCCGCTTTGAATTCGTTGCATCAAGCAATACCAATCTTGTTCAATACGGTGCATCATTTTACGTGTTTCAGCTCGAGCGACGGGGTATACGGGGAGCAATGGCGGGTGAGGGAAACGCTCATCCAAATATTCCATAATAATACGCGCTTCATATAAAACCAGTTCACGGTCAATCAACGTAGGTACTGTGCCATACGGATTAACAGCTAAAAGTTCGTTTGGGGCTTCACCCTGTTTAACTGACATGATCTCAACATTCACGCCTTTTTCAGCCAAGACAATCCGAACTTGATGACTATAAATATCATCATTTTCCGAATACAACGACATAATCGTACGCTTTGCAACAATAGCCATCAATAACTCCTCGTTTACTTATTCTTGTACAGGTCACTATTTTACCACATTTTAGCGCATCGTGCCGATCTCACGCGAAAAATCGTTTCAATTGATTCGCAACGAGTAAAAAAATGCATAAAAAAACAATCACTACAACACCCAACTTGTAGCGCACAAGTCTAGTCGGCTCTGCAACATAAACCAAAAATGCGACTATATCTGCGATATTCTTATCAAATTGTACCTTACTCATTGAACGCTGCATCGGATCCAGAATATTGGGCATGGCCACACCCGGCACTAACACATTATTGGCACCAAATGGCCTGTGCGGATCGGCATAAAAACCGTTGAGGTAAGTATACAACCAGCCGGCCCCTCGCTCGCGCGCCGATAACGATAAATCGGGTGGCAAACGACCAAACCATTGTCTTGCATCGCGCTCAGGCATACTAATTTGGATTGGATCGTTCACTGTTGCTGTGGTAAAAATAAGGTTGCTAATTAAAAAATTATTATCCGCATGCTCATCGTATGTTGTCAATCCCAGATCACTTGCCAAACGATTGTAACGCATATACCGAAGCGCATGACAGCCCGAGCAATAGTTCATGTATAAAGTTGCCCCGCGCTGCAAGGTTGCTCTGTCAGTCAGGTCAAGCGTATTTGCTTGTACACAAAACACAACAAAGGCACTCAAAAAATACATCACTATTCTCATGCAGTAATCCTATCAGGTACTGTCTTCGTTTTCTCTAAACGTGTGTAAATGGGCATTAGCAAGAAATAAGCATAGTAAATAACCGTGCAAACTCTAGCTAAAAAATACCTCACGGGCGTCACATCAACGGTGCCTAAATAACCCAATATAAAAAAACTAATAACCAAGGCTTGCAGAGAGCACTTCGAATAAGGACCCTTATAGCGCATTGAACGCACTGGACTTTTGTCCAACCAAGGCATAAACAGCAAGATAACGATGGCGCCAAACATGACAATAATGCCAAATAATTTATCCGGTATCGCTCGTAACATCGCATAAAATGGAGCCAAATACCAAACAGGCGAGATATGATCGGGTGTAACCAACGGATCGGCCGGAGCAAAATTGTCCGGTTCCAGAAAATACCCTCCCATGTCAGGGAAAAAAAATACGATGCTAAAAAAAACAATCAAAAAAATGATAGCACCAATGAAATCCTTCAGCACATAATAGGGGTAAAATGGAACACCATCGAGCGGCCGTCCCTGCTCATCATGGTAATTTTTAATCTCTATTCCTTGCGGATTATTCGAACCAACGGCGTGCAACGCGACTAGATGTAAAAAAACCAACATAAGCACAAACAGCGGCACACCTATCACATGCAATGCAAAAAATCGCTGTAACGTTGGACTCCCCACCGAGAAATCACCCCGAAACCAGGTCACCAGCGCATCACCAACATAGGGAACAGCACTGAATAAGGATGTAATCACTTGCGCTCCCCAGTACGACATTTGTCCCCAAGGAAGCAAATAACCAAAAAAAGCTTCTGCCATCAACAACAGGAAAAGCCCCATCCCTAATAACCAAACAAGCTCACGCGGTTTTTGGTAGGAACCATAGAGCAAGCCCCTGAATAAATGGAAATAGAGCACAATAAAAAAAACTGACGCGCCTGTTGAATGCATATATCGCAATAGCCAACCGTAATTAACATCGCGCATGATAGATTCAATTGAGTTAAACGCTTCTTGGGCGGTTGGCGTATAAAACATTGTTAGCCATAAACCAGTCACTAATTGATTGACTAAAATCAATAGAGCCAGTGAGCCAAAATAATAGTAAATATTTAGATTTTTGGGCACATAATATTCACGCGCATAATTTTTCCACGTACTCAACAACGGAAAGCGGGCATCGAGCCAATGAACCAATTTGCTCATACATCCTCGCCAATCATAATGACCTGTTCACTGATAAAACGGTAAGGGGGAACTTGTAAATTAATCGGCGCAGGAACCTGTTTAAAAACGCGCCCGGCAAGATCAAACGTAGAACCATGACACGGGCAATAAAAACCACCCGGCCACTGTGGACCGAGTTCTTTCTCATCCGGTTTGTATTTCGGTGAACAGCCCAAGTGAGTACAGATACCAATCAAGACCAAATATTCAGGCTTGATTGAACGGTATTGATTTTGCGCATAAGTGGGCTGTTGCTCAACACGCGAGTCCGGATCACGTAATAGCGCTGTATTGTCAGCAAGTTGCTGAAGCATCGCCGTTGTGCGTCGAATAATCCAAACGGGTTTCCCGCGCCATTCAACCGTAGCCTGCTGCCCTGGTTCGAGCTGGCTTAAATCAACACGCACTGGCGCGCCGGCCGCTTTCGCCTTCGCACTGGGCAACCACGACGAAACAAGCGGCGTCACCGCACAAACCGCACCAACGGCACCTAACACACAAGTAGTCGTTAAAAGAAACCGACGGCGTTGCTCATCCGCTAAGGTAGCATTAGTCGAGAGTTGCGTCTGAGTTTGCTCGATATCATCATTCACTAGCGAATAAGGATTTAGAAAAGATGCAAGCAGTTATAGCAAAAATTATAAAATTAAGCTACAAACAAAAAAAACCCCACAATGAGTGGGGTTTTTAAAAAGCATGAAATTATTAACGCTTCGAGTACTGCGTTGCACGTCTTGCTTTGTGCAATCCGACTTTTTTCCGTTCTACACGACGTGAGTCACGTGTGAGCAAACCACGCGCACGCAATTTTCTGCGGAATGAATCAGCACGCGGCTCCGTACCTTCAGGAATATCTTTCTCATCATAAACAACCAATGCACGTGCGATACCCAAACGGATAGCACCAGCTTGGCCGGCAATTCCACCACCAACGACGGTTGCGAAAATGTCAAATTTACCAAGTACGTCTGTTGCTTCTAATGGTTGTCTAATCACCATACATGATGTTTCGCGACCAAAATATTCTTCCAAGGCACGATTATTTACCTTGATTTCGCCTTTTCCTGGACGCATGAACACGCGTGCAGAAGAACTTTTTCTGCGACCTGTGCCATAGTATTGCTGCAGTTCAGCCATAATACTTATTCCTCAATATCAAGTTGCTTGGGTTGCTGTGCTTCATGCGGATGTTCAGTACCGACATAGATTTTAAGCTTGCGATACATATCTCGACCCAATGGATTCTTAGGGAGCATCCCTTTTACTGCACGCTCAATGATCCGCGCAGGATTTTTTGCTTGCAATTTCTCAAAAGAAACAGACTTAATACCACCAGGAAAACCCGAGTGATTATAATACATCTTTTCTTTAAATTTGCGGCCAGTAACAGCCACTTTTTCTGCATTGGTAACAATAATATAGTCACCCGTATCAACGTGTGGTGTATATTCTGCTTTGTGTTTGCCGCGTAAACGACGGGCAATTTCTGTAGCAAGTCGACCTAAAACTTTATCGCTTGCGTCAACCACATACCAATCACGTTTGACTTCGTGTGTCTTGGCGCTAAATGTCTTCATTAAACTAACTCCATACCGCCTTAATGGACATTCCATATGGATTTATATCCACACAAAATGTATTCGTACAATCTTGGACGAGCGATTTTAACTAAAACTGAGGAAACCTACAAGTAGAAACGAGTAAATATTATGAATTGATTAAAAATCGTTCGGCAATGACGCCTGCAATTACATGCTGATTAATAATTTCATCAAGATCAGCAAATGACGCGTAAGTATACCACACCCCTTCAGGATAGACCACAAGACACGGCCCAAGGCTGCAACGCCCCAAACAACCCGACTTACTCACGCGAACCTTGCCAGGGCCATGCAGATCCATCGCTTTAAGTTTCGTTTTCATATAATTGAAAAAAGGCTCGCCGCCTGAGTTAGCGCAGCATTGCTTACCTTCCGCTTTCTGATTGGTACATATAAATATATGTTTATTATAATGAATCACTTGAGATCACTTATTCTGTGCTTCTATTTTAGTTTTTAATTTGAGGCCTGGCTTAAACGTCACCACGCGCCTGGCCGTTACTGGAATTGATTCACCCGTCTTTGGGTTCCTACCTGGGCGTAACGGCTTATCTCGCAAGATAAAATTTCCAAATCGAGACAGCTTCACATGTTGTCCAAGTTCAAGCATATGCCTGATTTCTTCAAAAAAATGCTCAACCATTTCTTTAGCATCCGCTTTGGATAATCCTATATCATTACACAAGGCCTCAGCCATCATAGCTTTGCTCAGCGCATTCACGATTGGTCCCTCAGTCGATACTACGTGTCTTAAACAACGTCCATACGCAGTGTAATAGCAAATTTATCTTCTAGTCCTTTTATTATAGCACCGATTATTGCATTGATCTCGGCGTCTACCAGTGTGCGTTTATCATTTTGCAAGGTCAAGGAAAAACCCAAACTTTTTTTACCCACAGGGATGGACTCCCCCATGTACACATCAAAAATATCAAATGTTTTTAACCAGCCTGCCTCAACAGTTTCCCGGACAAGTTGCTCTATTTGAGCGGCACTTACGTTATTATCAACCAAAAATGACAAATCGCGCCTGGTTTGTGGGTATTTTGAAATGGGTTGATACGTCTTTATTTCTGGGCTCAACAGGGCAACGAGTGATACTTCAAACAACAGGACCTCTCCGCTCAGGCCCAGTGCATCAAGAAATTGAGGGTGCAATACGCCAATCCAGCCAGCCGCCTGCGTTCCAACAAAGATACGCGCCGATTGTCCTGGATGTAAAGCCGGGTGTTTTGCTGCAACAAAACGAACATCGTGAAGATTCAACGTGGCAAATAATGACTGCAAATCACCTTTCATATCATAAAAATCAAGTGTCCTCGTCGGTTCGCTCCAGTTAAGATTGCCGTGTTCGCCTGTTATTAAACCAGCCAAACAAGGACGTTCTTGCAACGAACTACCATCCACATCAAATACCACACCCGTTTCAAAGAATTTAACGGCCGTTTGTTGGCGATGGATGTTGTAAACCATAGACGCTATCAATCCTGGCCACATACCCGCACGCATCTGTGATAATTCTGATGAAATGGGATTGAGCAATTGCATGGTTTGCGTGTCTGGATAAATGGCCTCCTGCAGTTGGGGATCAACAAAACTGTAACTAATTGTCTCATTGTAACCACGAGCGCTTAAAAAAGTGGCCGTTCGTGTTGAAAGGCGCTCATAAGCATTAATTTCTCCGGCTTGCATGGTTGCGATCAACGGACTTGCAGTAATATTATCATACCCATAAAGACGAATAATTTCTTCAACCAAATCAACATCCAAAGCAATGTCAAAACGGTGTGACGGCACAGAAACATGCCAGCATGCTTGCTGACGTGTAACAACCATCCCTAACCCCTGTAACATGAGCACCATGTTTTCTTCAGGAATATCCATGCCCGTTAATTGGCGAACTTTAACAGGATTAAAGGAAAGACTAACCTTCGCCGGCATTTGTTCCGGTTGGCTAACCAAGAGAATCGGTCCAACAACCCCCCCAACAATCGCCGACAACAAACAAGTCGCACGCTCCAATGCTGCCTGTTGCAACGAAGGATCGACCCCTCGCTCATAACGTTGTGAAGAATCACTACATAAACCATAACGGCGAGCAACGCCAGCAACCATCAATGGATTAAAAAAAGCACTTTCAAGAAAAACATCCGTTGTCGTTGATTGTACGGCGCTTGCGGCGCCACCCATGATTCCAGCAATTGCCAGTGGCTTCTCGCCGTCAGCTATCACAAGTACTTGCTCATTTAATGTAACGTGCTGTCCATCCAATAAAACAATCGACTCCTGTTCATTGCTGTAACGAACATCGATAGCACCGCTAATGGTTTGCAGATCAAATGCATGCATCGGTTGACCCAGTTCAAGCATAACGTAATTCGTTACATCAACCACGGGATGAAGCGCACGGATACCACCACGTCGTAATCGCTCTTTCATCCATAACGGCGTCATAGCATCGGGATTAATACCACGAATAACACGACCACAATACTTAGGGCATGCATCGGGTGCTGAGAGAGTAATCGCGATTGATTCGTCAATTTGGGGATGAACAACCACCGATGGCATCGACTGTAATGGCACATTATTTAACGCAGCCACTTCACGGGCAACGCCTAAAATACTAAAACAATCCGCGCGATTAGGGGTTAAATCCAGGTCTAACACAAAATCATTTAGCGCTAAATAATCTCGCAGATCACCACCAACTGGCGCATCATCGGCAAGTTCCATGATGCCTTCCGAACGATCGTCCAAGCCAAGTTCAGATCCAGAGCAAAGCATGCCCTGTGACAATTGACCGCGCAACATGGATTCCTTAATGGTCATACCAGAGGGCAAACTCGCACCGGGAAGTGCTAACGCCACATATAATCCGGCTCGAACATTAGCGGCTCCACACACCACCTGGATAGGTTCTGCCAAACACGCGTCTACTTCACATAATGTCAGTTTGTCCGCTTGTGGATGCGGCATTGTTTGCATTACGCGAGCCACAACCACATGAGTAAACTCACCCGCAACAGGATTTCGCGAGTCGACCTCTAGACCTGCCATTGTCAGTTGGGCGGCCAATTGCTCACCCGTTAACAATGGTTTTACCCACTCACGCAACCACGCTTCACTTATTTTCATTGGGATACCCTACGGAACTAAGAAATGCGCCACGAACCACGCCCCTTGATGTATACTGCACGCAGTATAACAACGGTACGCTCATCCGGGCGCGCTCCTAAAACTGGTTTAAAAAAGTTACGTCATTCTCAAACATCATGCGCAAGTCATCAATGCCATAATACAGCATGGCAAGTCGATCCAAGCCCATGCCAAATGCCCAGCCTTGATAATCATCTGGCGATATATTTACGGCTTTCAACACGTTAGGATGAACCATGCCACAACCTAGCACTTCAAGCCAACCCGTGTATTTGCACAAACGACATCCGGCACCAGCACATTGTGTGCACTCAATATCCACTTCTGCCGATGGCTCCGTAAATGGAAAATAAGACGGCCTAAACCGTATGGCTAACTCTCGGCCAAAAAATTGAGCAAAAAAATCGTGTAACAATCCTTTTAATCCAGCCAATGTTGCCTGCTTATCGATCAACAACCCTTCAATTTGGTGAAACATGGGCGTATGGGTTAAATCAGAGTCACACCGATAAACGCGACCAGGCGCAATCAAACGAAACGGCGGCTTGCATTTTTCCATCGTACGAATTTGCACTGGTGACGTGTGCGTACGGAGTAGGCGTCCATCACCAAAATAAAAGGTATCGTGCATTGCTCGCGCCGGGTGATGTGCTGGGATATTTAATGCTTCAAAATTATAAAACTCCGTTTCAATTTCTGGACCTTCAACGATATCAAAGCCTAAACGGCTAAAATAATCATTAACGCGTTGCTTCACCTGGGTCACTGGGTGCAACGAACCCGTTTTATAAGCACGTCCTGACAAGGTCACATCAATTTGCTCGGCAGCCAATTTTTGCTGCAATTGCAGCTCTTTAAGTGCCAGCATTTTACGTTCAATGCAGTCGCTAATATCACGCTTCGCTTGATTAACCAACTGACCAACGCGTGGCTTTTCCTCAACGGATAGATTAACTAGATTCTTGAGGATATCAGTAAGTCTACCTTTCTTTCCTAGATAATCCACACGAATAGCGTCGAGCACATTAACATCAGACGCCTGTTCAATAGCCGCGAAGGCTTGTTGCTGTAACCTGTTGATATCGTTCATGATGGAGCCTCATAAGGATCGAGCCTATTTCTTAGGAACGTGCACGTTCCTTAACAAAAAGGAGGCCGAAGCCCCCCTATAAAACAAATGGGTGTATATACCCTTTACAAATAAGTGTTAGGTTTTTATGCTAACGCCGCTTTTGCAAGGTCTGCAACTGCCGCAAAAGCTGGTTTATCATGTACTGCCATATCCGCAAGTACTTTGCGATCAAGCTCAATCTCAGCTTTTTTCAAGCCATTAATCAATTGGCTGTATGACAAACCACATTCGCGTGACTGGGCATTAATGCGCACAATCCACAATGCACGAAATTGACGTTTCTTTTGACGGCGGTCGCGATAGGCATATTGACCCGCTTTGATCACGGCCTGTTTAGCAACCCGGTAGGTACGGCTACGGGCGCCTGAATAACCTTTGGCTAGATCTAAAATTTTCTTATGACGCGCTTTGGCTGTTACACCACGTTTAACTCTTGGCATTTTTCATTCCTCTCATTAACTACCGTGCAACAAACGCGTAGCAAGACGCGCATCACATTGCTTCAAAGTCCCTGACCCGACACGCAAATGGCGTTTTTGTTTAGTCGACTTTTTGGTGAGGATATGGTTTCGGTAAGCACCACGACGTTTAATCGCCCCACTTGCCGTTTTGCGAAATCGTTTACACGCTCCGCGGTGTGATTTTAACTTAGGCATAACTATGTACTCCGCATTTAAGAAACGCATTTAATATAACGTTCCTTAGCTATTATGAGACCAATTTAACTTCAATAACACGACGGTTTCTAAAGATACCTTGCGTAGGTGAGTTTTAGATTCTTTAAAATCATCCCATCTACACGAGGCACATCATGTCACCAAATCTCTATTGAAATCCCTGGTTACTTTTTCTTAGGCGATAATACCATCAGTAATTGGCGGCCTTCGCGCTTTGGATGCTGCTCAACCACAGCAAATTCTGCTGTATCTTGCTGCACACGCTCCAGTATTTTCATACCAAGATCCTGATGAGCCACTTCACGGCCGCGAAAACGCAGCGTGATTTTGACCTTATCACCGTGATTCAGGAAACGGATCAGGTTGCGTAGCTTGACCTGATAATCCCCATCTTCCGTCGTAGGACGGAATTTCAGCTCTTTGACTTGAATCGGCTTCTGTTTTTTCTTCGCTTCAGCTTGCTTCTTACTCACTTCAAAGAGATATTTACCATAATCCATGATACGACAAACAGGCGGCTTGGCTGTTGGTGAAATTTCAACCAAATCACACCCGCTCTCTTCCGCTGCTCGTAACGCTTCACGGGTTGATACTATTCCTGCCTGATTGCCATCTACATCAATTAAGCGTACCTCAGGTACATTGATCTGTTCATTGATTCGCGCGCGATCACTGTCACGCTTATTTGGTGCACTAATGGTTAATCCTCCAGCTAATGTTTAAGCACGAAATCGTGTGTCGGGCTCTCAATGACAGGGTCATTTTTTATTGACCGTCTCTTTTTTTCATCAATTTCTCGACGCAACATGTCACAAATTGTATTAATACTCATCGCACCCAAGTCCGTACCTTCACGTGTTCGAACAGTAACGAGCTCATTTTCAACCTCTTTGTCACCAATAATCAACAAATAAGGCACTTTCTGTAACGTGTGCTCACGGATTTTAAAGCCAATCTTCTCATTTCTCAAGTCAAAAATTGCCCTAACACCACTTTTCTGCAAAATTTGTTTAATTTTTGTCGCATATTCGTGCTGTTTTTCACTAATGGTCAAGATTGAAACCTGAATTGGCGCTAACCACAACGGAAACAGTCCCGCATAATGTTCAATTAAAATACCCATGAAACGCTCAAACGAGCCAAGTATAGCACGATGTAGCATCACGGGGGGTTGTTTACTACCATCTTCCGCAACAAATTGCGCACCCAATCGCTCGGGCATGGAAAAATCGACCTGAATTGTACCACATTGCCAAATGCGACCCAAGCAATCAGCGAGCGAGCATTCAATTTTGGGCCCATA
>CANJFK010000011.1 GCA_947473535.1 Legionellaceae bacterium
GTTTTAGATCATAGCTCGCTCTATTTAATTTATTTTTGTAAGCATCTGGTAGACTATCTAATGCTTGTTGATACACCATGTTAAGAATCAAAGGATCCCTAAACCCAGGAATAACAATATCGATGTTTTTTTTATCGGGTATGCTGTCCATGGCCAACATGATGCTGTTCGTGATGAAGGAAGCTGTTGTTACGATGTAGTGACTGAGTACATGCTGTTCTATATCAAAAAAATACCCATAAAACAACGTATGAGTTTGCTTATAAGCGTCAAGATTGTCCTGCGTTAAATGATGGATAAAGGTCGCATCAACCACTGCCGCATTGTCTAATCCATTGTTTGCTACAGCGGTTTCATCGATATAGACCCCTTGACCTCTGAGCCCCTTGTAAGAACCATAGGCATTTGACCCACCGAATCCGGTGTGTACAATTTCAACGTTTGGGTTGTCATAAGTTGTATTGCCGTTATGCTCCAAATCGTATTCTGGAATTAAGCGAATGGGCTTATTAAACGTCGCTAATAACTGATAGTCTTGCTGAATCAAGCGATGCGGATTTGCGTTCACAACAATCATATCGCACTCGTTTAATCGTGTGGATGTTGGTGGAGAGTTCAAGCGCTGATGAATATCAGTCCATCCATTCCAACCAACAAAGATGTTCCCCCAATTATTTTCGGAGCGGTCGGTTAGTTCCTCATTGGTTAACTCGCAATGACTTTGTATATCAAACACTTGTTTGCCAAGGATTGTCACCTGGTCATAATCACGACTATTAATACACGTTAGATGAACTTTGTTTTGCCATTCTCCCATTTCAGTATTTTTTAACGCGTCAACATCCTTTTGAAACCCACTCAGATCGCGTTTCACAATCCATTCAAATTCAACATCCGTATCATGAGATAGCACGGACTTCATAAAGCTCGTAGCGGAAATTATATCACCACCACGACCGTGCATAAATGAAGTCAAAACAACAATGCGCTTGGGCATAGCATGCCTATAATTTTATCGTGATTAATATTATTGTAGCACCGAATGAGCCAATTATTTTTTTAAACATCAATTGGATGTTCCGATGTATCGTGTCATCATTTTTCATCGTTTAATGGCCAAATTTAATGAACGATACGCAACATTGCAACCAGATCAAATTAGGGAGGGGCTGAATGATTACAATTAGATCATGGTATGCTAGGATGTATTAGATTTAATTGTTATTAAGGTAGAATTTGTGAGGTATAAAGGAACTCATTCAGGTATTTATCTATTACCTAATTTACTGACGACAGCGAGCTTGTTCTCGGCGTTTTACTCTATTGTTGCCTCGTTGAAAGCGCAATATGAAGTCGCTGTCATTGCCATTTTCATTGGCATGATTGCTGATGGATTGGATGGGCGGATTGCTCGTATGACCAACACGCAGACGGCCTTTGGCGCGGAATACGATAGCTTATCTGATATGGTTACTTTCGGTGTTGCTCCTGCGTTATTGCTTTATAGTTGGGGTTTGCAGCAGCTAGGTAAAGTGGGCTGGTTAATTGCCTTTATCTACACGGCGGCCGTTGCTCTGCGCCTTGCGCGCTTTAATACACAACTTGAAACAGCGGACAAACGCTATTTTCAGGGGCTTAGTTCTCCTCCTGCGGCAGCCATTGTGGCTTCTTTTATCTGGTTGTGTCATCAAAATCATTGGTCTCATTTTTTTGTTATAATCATTGCCGCAAGTTTTGCTGTCGGTGCTGCTATGCTGATGGTTAGTAATGTGCGATATAACAGTTTCAAAAAATTGGATTTTAAAGGGAAGGTACCCTTCCTTTATTTATTATTGATTGTGATCTTGTTTGTGGCGATTGCGTCAAATCCTTCGCTAATATTGTTTATTGCATCGTTAGCATACGCATTATCCGGCCCTTTCCAGACGTTGATTGCTTTGCAACGCGTACGTAAACAGCGCCGTCATGTTCCGAAAGAGCGCGCTCGTAATAAGGTTATTTAGGATCGCGTCGTTCGGGCACGATCCTAAACCGTTATTCTGCTTCGCCAAACCGGTTGTTAATTAGCGTAATTAACGCCGTTTCCATTGCTTCTTCATCGGGTCCATCAATGTTGAGTGTGAGTTCGCTGCCTTTGTTTGCAGCGAGCATCATCACGGCCATAATACTCTTGCCATTGATGGTCTGCGTTTCTTTGGTCACGTCCAGACGGCTTTGAAATCGAGCGGCTGTGGCTACAAATTTTGCTGAAGCTCGCGCGTGTAAACCTAATTTATTGATGATAGTGATCGTCGTGCTTTTCATAGTACCGCCATTTCAATGTCGTAATGTGGGTTTCGGGCAAATAATTGGCATAACTCAGCATGATCAGTTGCATTTCGGCATGCGTTTCTAAATTGAGGATTATTAAACTGTTTAATAATTTTTGCCAACGTTTGCAGGTGCTCATCGACTTGTTCTGATGCTACGACCAATCCAAGCACGATATCAACAGGTTGTTTATCCTCTGCACCAAAATCGACAGGATGTTGTAGTTTGAGTAAACAGCCGCCTATTTTTCGAATTGCGTCCGTTCGAATATGTGGAATGAGAATGCCATGCCCTATGGTTGTACTGCCTAAGGTCTCTCTTTTCCAATAGGCGTCAAATAACATTTCAACGTCTAGTTGTGGATTATTTTGACAGAGTAATTTGCTTATTTTGAGAAACACGGCTGTTTTACTTCGAGCGGTGCTATCAATGCAAATGCTGTCAGTAGTAAGAAAGTCGTTAAAAGGCATGATCAAAAACCAGAAGAAGCTATTTACAAATTGTACAGTAATTTGAGAAGGATAAACAACCTGTACTTAATTTTATCGTGAAATACATAAATCCAGGTTAAACTGAATGGTTTTGTGGGGCATTCGGGATCGCGCTCGGCACACTTTTCCTGCTTGCGCGATCCGTCACGTTTAAGTGCAGCCCCTCATCAAATCAATCACGATCGTCACGTTCGCCGCGCAATTTTTCTTTGTGTTTAATCAATTGTCGATCGAGTTTATCAACGAGTAAATCGATGGCTGTGTACATGTCATCAGATTCTGAACTCGCATGCAATTCACCTTTTTTGACCTGAATCGTCGCTTCAGCAATTTGCCTTAGTTTTTCCACATCAAAAATAACATGGATGGAGGTTATTTTATCAGAATGGCGACCTAATTTATCAAATTTTTCCTGTGTAAACGTTCTCAACGCAGTGGTAACGTCCATTCGATGACCTGTGAAGTTAATTTGCATTATTTTTCTCCCTTCTTTTGTTAAAAAATAACTGTATATACCTTGTGCAGATGAGTTTCTGATTTTTTACCGGTCAAGATGGGCCGTATATGGGATGTATAAAAATCTAAAATTCATTTGTAAAGGGTATATGTTCAGTCTAACTGATTTGCGCCGATTATCCAGTGTTGTATCGGATTATTTTTTATCACAAAGAGTTTAAATTAATCGTATAGGGTGGGAAGAATAACAAAATATAATTTGGCTTATACGTAAAAACGTATATTGGTCAGGTGATCGCATTAACATCACCGGCATGTTTAATGCCGGTGAGCGATTTAGGAACGTGTCCGAAATGTTATTTAACTTTCTTTTCTTTAAAAAGCACGTGTTTACGTATAACACGATCGTACATCATCAATTCCATTTTTTCAGGATGATTTCGCGGATTTTTGGTTGTTGTTTTGTAATAACCAGTTCCTGCGGTAGATTCCATTTTAACTTTGACGGTGACAGCTGCCATGGTGTTTCCCCTTCAATTAAATTTTCTCGCCCTTGTCTCTGAGCATTTTAAGCACTGTTTCAATTCCCAATTTGTCGATGGTTCGCATGCCCCTCGCACTTAACTTCAGTGATACAAATCGGTTTTCACCTTCAACCCAGTAACGGTGATGCTGGATGTTAGGCAGAAATCGTCTCTTCGTTTTATTGTTAGCATGCGACACATTATTTCCAGTGACGGGCCGCTTCCCAGTTACCTGGCATACTCTTGACATGATGTT
The DNA here is from genome assembly GCA_947473535.1 of Legionellaceae bacterium. Classification (GTDB taxonomy): domain Bacteria; phylum Pseudomonadota; class Gammaproteobacteria; order Legionellales; family Legionellaceae; genus CANJFK01. The sequence continues at coordinate 4,038 of CANJFK010000011.1, forward strand.
ACTCCAAAGTGTCTGACTTATAAAAGCCAGCTTTGTTTAAAATTAGTTCATTCGCAAAGCGAACTGGCTGGATATGAAATACAGGTTGCGTTTTATAACAAAAAAAAATCGTTGATGCAAGTTAAATGAGTCACTATCATACCTTAAAAATTTCACTAAAGGTTTAGCGATGCGAGCAATAAAGAGTTTTGTGTTACGAACGGGGCGTGTGAGTAATCGTCAGCAAGAAGGACTTGATCACTGGTTGAGTGACTATCTGTTGCCTGAGCCAGGGCAGCTTTGGAATTTGACTACAGCGTTTTGCCGCTCGGCTGAGACGGTCGTTGAAATTGGTTTTGGAATGGGAGGCTCGTTGTTAACCATGGCGACGCAGCGACCTGAACTTAATTATATTGGGATCGAAGTCCATCTTGCAGGCGTTGGGAGCCTGGCGGCTGATCTACACGATCATGCTGTGACTAACGTCCGGGTAGCACCTTATGATGCAGTTGAGGTATTTAAATCAAGCTTGGCGGATCATTCGTTGGCCGGCGTACAGATTTTTTTTCCGGATCCTTGGCCCAAAAAGCGCCATCACAAACGTCGTTTGATCCAAACCGAGTTTATTCATATGTTAGTGAAAAAAATTAAAGGTGGAGGATTTATACACTGCGCTACTGATTGGCAAGCGTATGCTGAGCATATGCATACCATTCTTTCTGCAGAGCCTGCCTTGCGTAATCAACAACATGATGGTGGATTCTCCCCGCGACCCGATACGCGTCCATTAACTAAATTTGAGCAACGAGGAAATCGTTTAGGCCATGGGGTGTGGGATCTAATATATCTTAAACCTTGAGCTTGCTTAAACTCATCATACCCCATAGAATTCCATTCAATATATGCAAAGGTGGAGATTAACGCATGGGATGGAATGATCCAGATAAAAGCAACGATCCATGGGGCGGTAAAAATCAACCCCCAGATTTAGATGAAGTTTTGAAGCGTTTGCAGGCTAAATTTAAAAAAGCATTTGGGCGTGGCACGGGCAAACCGGATAGCGGCTCTTTCTCGTCAAATTCTAGCGGTGGGGTGTTGGCTGGCATAATTTTTGTTGTCGTTGCCATTTTGTGGTTTTTGTCGGGCATTTTTATTGTTGATCCAGCAGAGCAAGCGGCAATTCTTCGTTTTGGTCGATATATAGAGACGGTCGGTCCTGGCCCGCATTGGATCCCGCGCTTTATTTCGTCCAAAATGGTAATCAATGTTGATAGAGTGTCTGATTATTCCTATACGGCGCAGATGCTGACTAAAGATCAAAATCTTGTGTCGGTCGCGCTGGCTGTTCAGTATCGAATCGGTGATCTGCAAGAGTACCTATTTAATGTGACCGACCCAGAAGAAAGTTTGCAACAAGCGACATCTAGCGCGTTGAGACAAGTGGTCGGTACGACGACACTGGATCAAATTATCACAGAAGGCCGTGATGCTTGGGGGACGAGCGTCCAAGATTCGTTGATCAAAATTCTCGCGAGATACAAAACGGGTATTATCATCGTTAACGTTTCTCCTCAACCTGCTCGTGCGCCTGAAAACGTACAGGATGCGTTTGATGATGCAATCAAAGCGCAGGAAGATGAGAAGCGATTTAAAGAACAGGCCCGTGCATATGAAGCGCGCGTGGTTCCAATTGCTGAAGGTAATGGAAAGCGAATCTCAGAAGAGGCCCGGGCTTTTGCTGAGCAAGTTGTGTTACGTGCCAAAGGGGAAACGGCTGAATTTTTGGAATTATTGCCAGAATACACTCGTACACCGTTTGTGACAGGAGAGCGAATGTATTTAGATGCAATGCAACAAATATTAAGTCAGAGCAGCAAGATCATTGTTGATGGGAAAGCGGGTAACTTGTTGTATCTACCGTTGGATAAATTGGCGTCTAACCTATCTGAAAGCAACCAGAGCAAAAAAACGGCGGCGCTCAATCAACTGGCAAATCAGCAAGATGATAATACGTTACTTGATGGACGTAGTGTGACCAGACCTACAGAGCGAACCGGGAGGAATGATTGATGAATCCAACTAAAACAATCTTGGGTATGGTGGCGTTTGTTGTATTAATGTTGCTGTTTACGTGTGTATTTACCATCACGCAAGGCCAGCATGGTATTCTGTTGCGCTTAGGGCGTTTAGTGATCGATCCGAAAACTCAAAACGTACGTGTTTTGTCACCTGGCTTGCACGTGAAAATGCCGTTTATTGAAAGTATTCGTGTTTTTGATACGCGTATCCTGACATTGGATATCAAATCATCACGAATCGTCACGAAAGAAAAAAAGGACGTTATTGTTGATTATTATGTGAAGTGGCGTATTGAAGATTTGGCGCGCTACTTTAAAGCAACCGGAGGTAATGCGTTCAAAGCTGAAACGTTACTTGAGCAACAATTAAATACGTTGTTGCGTGCGCAATTTGGTAAGCGCACCATTTCTGATGTTGTTTCTGGCGGTCGTGATGATGTGATGGACGTTTTACGTGAGCATGCGGAGCAGCAAGCCGGCCAACTCGGGATTCATGTTGTCGATGTGCGTATTAAAGGGATAGAGCTGCCCGAAAACACCAGCAATGCCATTTATCAACGGATGCGAGCGGACATGCAAAAAATTGCTAACCATCATCGTGCAGACGGTCAAGCGACTGCGGAAGCTATTCAAGCGGGAGCGGATGCGCGCGTGACAATCTTGCTGGCAACAGCACTCAGCGAGGGTCAAGTGATTCGAGCGCGAGGTCAAGCCAAGGCGGCCATGATATATTCGCAAGCGTTTAGTCAAAACAAAGATTTTTTTGCACTCTATCGAAGTTTAAAAGCATATGAAGGCAGCTTTAATAATAAGGGTGATATTTTAGTCTTGGATCAGAGCAGCGCGTTCTTTGATTACTTTAAACACGGACTTATAAAAGAGAATAGTGTGGTTGCTAAGCATTGATTCAATGGATCGCCTGGCGTTGGCATAGTGCCACATTGCGGAGATCCCTCGCGGTACTCGGGATGACGTACGGAATGAGCAGTTACGATTTTCGGCCACGTTGTCTTTCCCGCGAAGGCGGGAATCCATTTCTACACTGGCTCCCAGCTTGTTGCAGCGATGGATCCCCGCCTTCGCGGGGAAGACATTTTTCGATGATTTGACCGAAACGATGAACAGGGTCCGATCTTATATTTCGAACGAGAGATGAAATTATTTTTTGTTGTGTATCATTACACTTCACACAAGTTTTTAGTATGTGTATAATGGTTGTTTATGAAAAGGGGTTAACTGTGTTTAACCCTTTTTTTTTTAATTAAGAGTTTATTATGGCAAAAAATGTTGTTGTTGTGGGTACTCAATGGGGTGATGAAGGCAAAGGTAAAATTGTCGATTTATTGACTCAAGATGCGCAGGTTGTTGTTCGTTTTCAAGGTGGGCACAACGCAGGTCATACGTTGAAAATTAATGGGGAAAAGACAGTACTTCGCCTTATTCCATCTGGCATACTCCGCACGCACGTGACGTGTTATATTGGCAATGGGGTCGTTATATCACCAGACGCATTGCTTACTGAAATAAATGAGTTAGAAAATAAAGGCATTGATGTCCGTCGTCGTTTATACATCAGCCAAGCATGTCCACTTATTTTGCCCTGTCATGTCGCAATGGATAAGGCACGAGAAGCGCATAAAGGAAGTATTGCTATTGGTACTACTGGGCGTGGTATTGGGCCAGCCTACGAAGATAAAATCGCTCGACGAGCACTGAAGGTGAGTGATTTATTTCATCGTGATCGTTTTGTGGCTAAATTGACGGCGCTGTTAGACTATTATAATTTTCTACTAACGAATTACTATAAACAACCCGCGGTTGATTTACAGGCGACGCTAGCTGAATCATTGGTGTGGGCTGACCAATTACGGCCGATGGTAACGGATGTGACCGCTCGTTTACATGAGCACCGTGAACAAGGCGATAGTATTTTGTTTGAAGGCGCGCAAGGGGTTTATTTAGATATTGACCATGGCACCTATCCCTTTGTAACGTCATCTAATACGTGTGTTGGTAGTGTTGTCAATGGCGCAGGTTTTGGGCCTCTCTATCTTGACTATATCCTGGGTATTACGAAAGCGTATACTACGCGAGTTGGTGGTGGTCCATTCCCGACCGAATTGCGTGAGGATATCGGTAAGCGTCTGGCTGAGCGTGGGAATGACTTCGGGGCAGTCACGGGTCGTCCGCGTCGCTGTGGTTGGTTTGATGCTGTCTTGCTGAGACGCTCAATTGAACTCAACAGTTTGTCAGGTTTATGCCTTACGAAATTGGACGTTTTGGATGGTTTGGAAACCATTCAAATTGCTGTGGCCTATCGGGATACGCAGGGGCAGATGTTGCTTCGCCCACCACAATCAGCCGATGATTTTGAGGGATTAGTGCCGGTCTATGAGGAAATGCCAGGCTGGTCTGAATCAACTGCGGATGTTACTCAATTAGAGCAATTACCTGCGAATGCAATCGCCTATATCAAGCGTCTTGAGCATTTATTAGGTGTGCCGATTGACATGTTGTCTACCGGACCAGAACGTGATTCGACAATTATTTTACGCGATCCGTTTGTGACCACACGTCATCAGGGATCTCCAAATGAATAATATACCCGTTTGGAAATCCCTCATTAGTTTTTAAGGATTGCGCAAGAATTAACATCCTATTCTCGCGCAATTCCAACCATGCATACGGATTTGCCAACCAGAAGTGAGTTGTATAATGAAAAAAATGAAAGCGTTGGTAGGTCATATCGTCCTCGTTCTATTCTCGTCGTTCATGTTGTTTCAAGCAGCATCTGCTGCGCCAACGGATGACAGAATGGCCGATGAAATTTTAGTGTATGTTAATCAGTATAGAGCGCAGCATGGTTTATCAAAACTGACGATGAACAACGCTATTTCGCAAGAGGCCGCAAGACATAGTCGCGATATGGCTGTGCATGCACTGCCGTTTGGGCATGATGGGTTTAATCAGCGCATAAGGTATTTACATGAACATATTGTAGATTCCTCTTCCGGTGCCGAAAACGTTGCATACAATTATAAAACCGCACGAATCGTGGTTGATGGGTGGATTAAAAGTCCAGGGCATCGCCAAAACATCATGGGGCACTACAATCTGACTGGCATTGGGATTGCTCATGATAAAGCAGGAAAAATATATTATACGCAATTGTTTCTTCGTGCCGATCACACGGTTGCCGCAAGACAAGCTAGCCCTTTACACAGACACTCAACCGTTACTGTAAGCGGCACTCACATCCACGCTCACCATGCGTATTCGTAAAGATTAAAGACTGGTGCCGTAAATGACGTCATTTAAAGTTAATTGTGGGCTGGTGTTTGTGATCTTTTGTTGGGCCTCGGCGTTTGTTGGGATACGAATTGGTTTAACGAGCTACTCACCCGGTTCTTTAGCGCTATTTCGTTTTTTGATAGCGTCAACGTTGATGACTTTTTTATACAGCCAGTTGCCAAATAAAAAAAAAATACCTTGGCCAGATCGACTGCAATTGATGTTGTTGGGCTTGATAGGGCTTGGTGTTTATAATGTTAGTTTAAATTACGGCGAGCTAAGCGTACCGGCAGGTGTTGCAAGTTTTATTGTTGGCCTGATGCCCTTGTTTACCGTATTGCTAGCCGTTATCTTGCTGCACGAGCGTCCAAAACCTGCTGTTTATATTGGGATCGCCATTAGTTTTTTCGGACTTGTTTTAATCGGTATAGCTGAAAGTCAAGGTGCATCAGTTAACACGGGCATGTTGATCATTTTAATAGCAGCGGTCATGGGTGCCATTTATACCGTCTACCAAAAACGTTTTTTACAACGTTATCATCCCATTGCGGTGACCACCTGGATTATTTGGGGAGGAACCCTATCATTAGTCGCGTTTGCGCCAACTTTATCTGCGGAAATTGGCGGAGCCCGGATCGAGGCAACGTTAGCGGTTGTCTATTTAGGGATTTTCCCGGCAGCGATTGCTTATCTCTGCTGGGGTTACATATTGCAATTTTTGCCTGTATCGAGTGCAGCATTATATCTTTATGCCACGCCGGTGGTATCTACGGGATTAGGGTTCTTGGTGCTGCATGAGCAACCATCGACTCTGTCGCTTGTTGGTGGTTTATTGGCATTAGCTGGTGCGCTTTATGCAACGCGTTATCGGCAACGATTGCCTACTCCCTTAGGCACCGTAGATTAAGTTTGTTGCTTCTTGAACCGGAGCTAACGGCGATAAACACACGATCTCGCAGATTTTATTTGCAATCTCTCGCGGTGCAGTAGGTATTGGGTATTGTCCATCTGGCGTTAATAAATCACGCATAAAATTGATTTCAAAATAATCGGCTTGTTTCA
>CANJFK010000012.1 GCA_947473535.1 Legionellaceae bacterium
AATGGCTATCCACAAAACTGAAAAAATCAAGCTGCTGGAAGAGTTAATTTTGGATTGCTATAATGAAATGGAAGCCCAAGATCAAAACATGCACCCAGAAGTTAGGCACAATTCAGCGGAAGGCTTTCGTGTGGCAAAAGATTTCTTGAGACTATTGGAAGCGTCTTGATTTCAATTCTCATTGTCTGAATCCTCGAGTAGGAGTAATCTTAAAAATAAATACCTTACGGGTCACGTCATGGCAGATTTTCTTTTCATCGGAACCACGCTAGTATTTTTTGGGCTTTGTTTGGGCTTGATTCACTTTTATGATTTATTATCCCGGGGGTGAACAATGAGCCTATATCTGATGTGTGGACTAATTACAACGGGTTTGTTGATCTATCTATTAGTTGTCTTATTTAAACCGGAATTATTTTAGGCGTCTTTTAGATGATAACTGAGACAGGTTTATTGCAAATTGGTTTGTATCTATTCATTCTTGCGGCGCTGGTTAAGCCGTTAGGTTGGTACATGGCCCGAGTCTATCAAGGACACTTTTCGGGAATTGACAGAGTAGGTCAAACGCTAGAACGCATGTTGTATCGAGTTGGTCGTGTTAACCCCAAGCAAGGCATGGATTGGAAACAATATTTATGCGCGATGCTCGCGTTTAATGTATTGGGCCTGATAGCCGTTTATGTTATTCAACGGTTGCAACTATATCTTCCATTTAATCCACAGCACCTGCCAGCACCAACACCTGCACTCGCATTTAATACAAGCGTAAGTTTTACTACGAATACGAATTGGCAAGCGTATAGCGGTGAAACAACCTTAAGTTATGCGACTCAAATGTTAGCGCTCACGACGCAGAATTTTCTGTCTGCAGCGACGGGCATGTCCTTGTTGATAGCGATGATTCGAGGGTTCGTTGGCAATGAGCAGCGGAACCTGGGTAATTTCTGGGTCGATACCGTGCGCGGAATAATTTATATTTTATTGCCCTTGTCGATTATTTTTTCTTTAGTACTTGTATCGCAAGGCGTCATCCAAAACGTTAAGCCAAATCAATTTATTTCGCTGCCTCAGCTCACGAGTTATCAAAAACAAGACTCGGATGTAAACGGGCTGCCGAAGACGGACATACTGGAGGCTCATCAACAAACTATCCCGATGGGACCCGTTGCATCTCAAGTGGCTATTGCACAATTAGGAACGAATGGCGGTGGATTTTTTAATGTTAATTCGGCACATCCCTTTGCAAATCCAACACCAATCACTAATCTATTAGAACTATTAGCCATCTTACTGATCCCCGCGGCACTTTGTTACACGTTTGGTGTGATGATTAATGATAAGCGGCAAGGATGGGCTATTTTAGCCGCGATGACCCTTATTTTTATTCCGTTTGTAGGCGTTGCCGTGATGGCTGAACAACAAGGTAATCCTGCCTTTACTCAAATGGGTATCGAGCAATCCGCGATTGAGTCAAGGTATCCTGGCGGTAATATGGAAGGGAAGGAAACGCGATTTGGAATTGTAAGCTCAGCACTGTGGGCTACAGCAACGACAGCCGCATCAAATGGCTCAGTTAATTCGATGCATGACTCCTATACCCCATTAGGGGGCTTAATTCCGTTGTGGATGATGCATTTGGGAGAGGTTATTTATGGCGGCGTTGGTTCTGGCCTGAGTGGCATGTTGATGCTGATTATTATTACGGTTTTTGTTGCGGGCTTAATGGTTGGGCGCACGCCTGAATATTTGGGCAAAAAAATAGAGCCTTATGAAATGAAAATGGCCTCGATTGCCGTGCTAGTCATGCCATTGATTGTTTTGTTATTTACAGCGATTAGTGCGGTTACACGTTATGGCACGAGCTCGATATTTAATCCCGGCGCGCATGGTTTGACTGAGATTTTTTACGCGTTTACGTCCATGGGGAATAATAATGGCAGTGCATTTGCCGGGCTCCAGGCCAATACGTTGTTTTATAATGTACTGGGTGGCATGACCATGTTAATAGGGCGCTATTGGATTGCTATCCCTATATTGGCTATCGCGGGATCCTTGGCTCAGAAAAAAATAATTCCACGTAATGCTGGAACGCTTGCCACCCACACGCCTCTTTTTATTATACTATTGATGGGCGTAACACTTATTTTGGGGGCATTGTCTTTTTTACCTGCTTTGTCACTTGGACCAATTGCTGAGCAACTGATGCTTTGGGGACAGTATGAACACTAATAAAAATGCCCTCTGGAATGTGACGATTTTGACGGTCGCATTACGCGATTCTTTTTTAAAATTAACGCCCAAAAGCCAACTTCGGAATCCGGTGATGTTTACGGTCTATGTTGGTTCCGTCTTAACAACGATGCTTTTTATTCAAGCCTTATTTGGCCAGGGTGAGGCACCAGCCCGCTTTATTTTGGCTATTACGTCATGGCTTTGGTTTACCTTGTTTTTTGCTAATTTTGCAGAGAGCATGGCTGAAGGCCGAGGCAAAGCGCAAGCACAGGCGTTGCGCAAAGCACGGTGTGAAATTCAAGCAAAAAAATTGCTACAACCATCGCGCAATGCGGCGTTTACGATGGTTGGGTCCGTTGATTTAGTCCATGGTGATATTATTTTAGTGGAAGCCGGTGATTTTATTCCTGGTGATGGTGAGATTATTGAGGGCATTGCCTCTGTTAACGAGAGTGCAATCACCGGTGAAAGCGCACCAGTCATTCGCGAAAGTGGTGGCGATCGCAATGGTGTGACGGGTGGGACTCAAGTTATCTCAGATTGGTTAATTGTACGAATTACATCAAACCCTGGTGAAACGTTTCTTGATCGCATGATTGCATTGGTCGAAGGCGCTAAACGTCAAAAAACACCGAATGAATTAGCGTTAACGATTTTGCTTGCAGCGTTGACGATAGTGTTTTTATTGGTTTGCTCAACCCTGCTCCCTTTTTCTATTTATAGTGTTACAGCGGCAAACTCAGGGCGTGTGGTGAGCATTACGGTATTGGTTGCTTTGTTTGTGTGTCTTGCACCGACGACTATTGGTGGCTTGTTGTCCGCTATTGGTATTGCTGGCATGGATCGGATGATTCGAGCGAATGTTATCGCAATGTCTGGGCATGCGGTTGAGGCGGCAGGCGATGTTGATGTTTTATTATTGGATAAAACAGGCACCATTACCTTAGGTAATCGCCAGGCTTCTGAGTTTATACCGGTAAAGGGCGTTAGTATGGCTGAGTTTGCTGACGCGGCCCAACTTGCTTCGCTTGCGGATGAGACACCTGAAGGGCGCAGCATTTTTATTTTAGCGAAAGAAAAATATGGATTGCGCGGGCGCGATATTTTAAGTCTTAAAGCAACGTTTATTCCTTTTACAGCGGAGACCCGCATGAGCGGCGCGAATCTGCCTGGTCGGCAAATTCGTAAGGGTGCAGCACTTGCCGTTGAGGAATATATAGCGGAAATGGGAGCCGTTTTTCCTGACGAGGTGAAACAAAATGTAGACCAAATATCGCGTCAAGGTGGCACGGCGCTCGTGGTTATAGAAGATACAGACGTGCTTGGTGTTATTCAGCTGAAAGACATTGTGAAAGGTGGTCTTCGTGAGCGTTTTGTTCAACTGCGGCAAATCGGTATTAAAACGATTATGGTCACGGGTGATAATCCATTAACGGCAGCCGCAATTGCAGCAGAGGCGGGTGTCGATGATTTTTATGCCAATGCGAAACCGGAGGACAAGTTAAAACTAATCCGTAGATTACAAGCAGAAGGCCATTTAGTTGCCATGACGGGCGATGGAACAAATGATGCCCCAGCGCTTGCTCAAGCTGATGTGGCGGTTGCAATGAACACGGGTACGCAAGCGGCGAAAGAAGCGGGTAATTTGGTTGATTTGGATTCAAATCCGACTAAACTAATCGAAATTGTTGATATAGGTAAACAATTGCTGATGACGCGCGGTGCCTTGACTACGTTTAGTATTGCTAACGATGTTGCCAAATATTTTGCCATTTTACCCGCCGCATTCGCGGCGACTTATCCGGCATTAGACGTATTAAATGTCATGCATTTAGCGACGCCCCAAAGCGCTATTTTATCCGCGGTCATTTTCAATGCATTGATCATCGTGTTTCTTATTCCTTTGGCGCTACATGGGGTGAGGTATCGTCATGTTTCAGCCATTAGGCTGCTACGCAGCAATGTACTCATTTATGGCTTGGGTGGCTTGGTGGTGCCTTTTATTGGGATTAAGCTGATTGACTTGTTATTAGCGGGATTATTTTAATATGTTTAAAGAATTCGTTATGCAGCTTCGAACAAGTTTCATTTTACTTCTCTTGCTAACGGTCTTAACAGGATTGATTTATCCTCTCCTGGTTACCGGGTTCGCGCAGGTTTTTTTCCCATGGCAAGCCAATGGTAGCCTTATTGAAACGGACGGCAAGGTCGTTGGGTCTCTCTGGATCGGGCAATGGTTCTCGAATCCAGGTTATTTATGGGTCGTCCATCAATGACTACGCCATTTCCCTATAATGGAGCTTCTTCATCGGGTTCAAATAGCGGGCCATCAAATCTTGTTTTTTTAACAACGGTTAAGACGCGAGCAGCTCAATTAAAGCCGTTTACCTCGACTATTAATCGATTAATTCCCGTTGACTTGGTTACCGCATCTGGTAGCGGTTTAGATCCTGAGATCAGTCCAGAAGCCGCTTTTTTTCAAGTTTCACGTATCGCGAGCACGCGAAAAGTACCTGAAAACGAGATTGCAACCTTGATTAGCAGTCACATAAAACAACGTACATTCGGTATTTTAGGCGAGCCCCGAGTCAACGTTTTACAACTAAATCTGGCACTTGATCGGTTAGAGGGAAGCCATGGTCGATAGACGTCAAAACCCGGATCAATTGTTGCGGCGAGCGCAAGAAGACGAGCGAAGAGAGCGCCGTGGCAAGCTTAAAATTTATTTGGGTGCAGCACCAGGTGTTGGTAAAACGCACCAAATGCTACATGACGCATTGCAAAAACGAGCCAAAGGCCTCGATGTTGTGGTGGGCGTTGCTGAGTCGCATGGTCGACGTGAAATTAATGCCATGTTGCAACACCTGGAAATTCTACCGCGCCAAATTGTTCATTATCGGGGCACGAAATTGTTTGAACTGGATCTGGATGCGATCTTGAAACGCTCTCCAGGACTAATTTTAATTGATGAAATGGCACATACCAATGCGCCTGGTTTGCGTCACATTAAGCGTTGGCAGGATATAACAGAGGTATTAGATCGTGGCATCGATGTTTATACCACATTGAATGTGCAACACATTGAAAGTTTGAATGATGATGTTGCGCAAATTATTCAAGCACCGGTTAAAGAAACGGTGCCTGATTCAATGCTCGAGCTGGCTGATACGATTGAGTTGATCGATCTCCCTCCTGATGACTTGTTGAAGCGTCTGCAAGAAGGCAAAATTTACATTCCACAACAAGCTGAATTAGCGAGCGAACATTTTTTCCGAAAAGGAAATTTGATTGCTTTACGTGAGTTAGCCTTACGAGCGACAGCCGAGCATGTGGGCGCAGAAGTATTGATGTATCGGCAAGGCGAAGGGATCAAGCGAATTTGGTCTACAAAGGAAACGATTTTGGTTTGTGTTGGGCCTCATTCTGATTCGTTGAAATTGATTCGTACAGCTAAACGCGTTGCAACCAGTTTGCAAGCGGAATGGCTTGCTGTTTATGTTGATAAGCCGACGTTGCAACGCTCAGACATAAAACGTAATCAAGCGATTAAAAATTTACATATGGCTGAGCTCTTGGGGGCAGAAACGCATGTGCTGACAGGCTTTGACATCGTCAACGCAATCATGGGTTTTGCTCATGATAATAACGTAACGCAAATCATGGTCTGGAAAACCATTTATCCCCGCTGGTTGGATTGGTTCCATCGACATGCGGCTGATGAAATTGTCCGTCAAAGCGGTGAAATTAATGTCTGTATTGTGACGGGGGAGCCTAGTCCAGGCGATAAAATAAACGAAAAACAGAAACTAACAAAAAAGCTGCCTACGCCATGGAAAATTTATGGCATGACCTTCGGTATCGTGACGTTCGCTACCATTTTAAATTTTCTGTTGTCGCCCGTTTTAGTGCTCGGCGGTTTTTTAATGATTTATTTCTTGGGCATTGTAGGCGTTGCTTTATTAGGACGATTAGGCCCCTCTGTTTTTGCATCATTGCTCAGCATTGCGGCTTATAATTTTTTCTTTGTCATCCCTTTTTATGATTTTTCGATGGTGGATGCTAATTATATTTTTACGATCGTATTGATGTTTTTTGTTTCTCAAGTGATTAGTCAATTGATTATTCTGACACGGCGCGAGGTAGAATCAGCACGCATTATTCAATACCAGACATCAGCGTTATATGCGTTGAGCCGTCAATTAACCAGTGCATGGGGTGTTGAGCAACTGCTGGAAACGGGCACTCGGTATATTGCCAATGCATTTGGTAGTGAAATACTCGTTTTATTACCTCACAAGGGACACCTGGTTGTTCAAGCCTATTCCAAAGCAAAACAGAAACTGAGTCCTAAAGAACAAAGTATTGCAGAATGGGTCTATGAAGCGGGCAAAATGGCAGGCCTTGGCACGGAAACGTTGGCCTTTTCTAAAGCGCTGTATCTGCCGTTGCTAACCCCACAAGGTCCCCTTGGTGTCATTCGTGTTTGCCCCGAAACCGCACAGTTATTGACGCCAGAGCAAATGCGCTTGTTAGAGTCCTGTGTTAATCAACTGGCTTTAGCTTTGGATGTCGATCGTCTTCAAGAAAAAGCCACCCAAAAGGAATGGAAACTGGAGTCTGAGCGTATCCGTAGCGCGTTGTTGCAAACTATTTCACAAAATTTACGTACGCCATTGATAACGGTTATTGGTGCTGCCAGTCATTTAATAGGCAGGGAGGGGATGCAGATTGGCGCAATAGAAAAAGATATTTATTTTGAAATAGAGCAATTGAGTCGGTTCAATAATAATATGTTACAAATCACGCAACTCGAGTCTCAATCCATTAAATTAAATAAAAAGCCAATTTCGGTGAAGGTCGTCATTTTTTATGTTGTCAAAAAATTCGATAAATTTTTAAAGAATAGATCGGTTATTATTAACGCACCAGATAATGTGCCCCCTGTTGCAATGAATGAATCATTATTACAGGAAGTCCTTGTTAATTTAATTGATAACGCAGTGAAATATAGCCCGCCAGGTTCATCTATTTATATTTCCGTTAAAGCCGAACCGCGTTGTGCATTGGTGAGCGTGGAGGATTGTGGGCCTGGCATTTTACCGGATGAAGCCCATCAATTATTTGAAAAATTTTATCGTGGTAAACAAGCCACAGCCAATCACGGTTTAGGGTTGGGTCTTGCTATCTGCCAAAAAATAATAAAAGTTCATGGTGGCGAGATTTGGGCAGAAAACAGATCGAAAGGCGGCGCGGCCTTTCGATTTACGTTGCCGTTGAGTGAGGAATAGGGCGCGTGCATTGCTAAGTCATTTCTAATCCGTGATCATCTTCATCGTCGTCGTCGTCCCTTGTACGGTTACTGTAATCTACTTCGGGCTTCTCGGTTGCATATCTTTCCTTGATTTTTTTATAGGCAACGTAGGTGGCGGTAGGCACCCCCACGACAGTAGCGGTACCTATGGCTAGATTAGTGGTAGCCGATGTGACTGTTGGTGCAGCAATACCCATCGCGGCAGGCATGCCTGTTGTCAATGCGCCTACCGTTGTCAATGCACTTTTCAGGAACAGTGGTATTAACATGGTGGTGAAGGCGTGCACGATAAAGGCAACTGCCGCTACGGCAATAGCGGCTGCTGTAATTGGTGCAAGAACATAAAAAAGACCGGCAGCGAGCGCAGCAAGGACCACAACACCTATAAAAATTTTCAGTGCCAAACTCATTTTATAATCATGTTCATGAATCCACTCTGCCTGTTGATCAAGTTTGTTTAATGCGGCATTTCGTTTTGCTGGGTTTGTGTTCGAGAGTACTATGTTGACTGCTCGTAGAGACGCAATTCTTTCGTCGATGGGTATATGGGTCTGACTGGATCGTTTTTTAATAAAATCAATGTTATCCTTAGCGATCGGATTGGTTGCGTTTAACCCCTCTGCATATGGTGTCTTCGAATTTCTTTCAAGAGCTCGTAGCTGATCGTTTAGGTCTTCTATCTGGCTTGCTCTTGGTTTGGGTTGTTTAACTCGTTTCCTAATTTTTCCCATTGTCATCCCCAAATAATCAACTTCTATTAGATAGTATAGCTTAAAAATTAAGATTTAAATTGAGATGTGTTTTAATTACATGATCATTAGGATCTGTTGATAATTCACCATCAGAAGCCCGACCTCCCGCGACTTGTTCGCGGGATCCAGTGATCCTGCTTAATGCACAGGCCTATTGCACAGAATCAGGTCGAAATGGATCCCGCGAACAAGTCGAAATCTGAATTAATGTCAACAGACCCTAGCATTATGCTATGATCTATCGTACTTCCTCACAACGATATCCCTATGCAAACGATCCGTATTCGTGGGGCTCGCACCCATAATTTAAAAAACATTAATGTTGATTTGCCACGTAATCAGTTAACAGTGATTACGGGCCTATCGGGTTCAGGTAAATCATCATTGGCGTTTGATACCTTATACGCTGAAGGCCAACGGCGCTACGTGGAATCATTGTCTGCCTACGCTCGGCAATTTTTATCGATGATGGAAAAACCGGACATGGATTCGATCGAGGGCTTGTCTCCTGCTATTTCTATCGAACAAAAAGCAACATCACATAACCCGCGATCCACGGTCGGTACGATTACTGAAATATATGATTATTTGCGCCTATTATTTGCTCGTGTGGGTGAGCCACGCTGCCCGCTCCATGGGGTGAGCTTGCATGCTCAGACGGTAAGTCAAATGGTAGATCATGTGTTAAGTTTACCTGCCGATAGCAAAGCCATGATTTTGGCACCGGTTGTTCGTGAGCGCAAGGGCGAGCATGTCCAGCTATTGCAGCAGTTACAGGCACAAGGGTATGTACGTGCTCGAATTGATGGTGAATTATGTGAGTTGGATGCGCCACCTACACTAGCACTTCGTAAAAAACACACGATTGATGTCGTTGTCGATCGCTTCAAAATCCGACCCGATTTGGCCCAGCGTTTGAGTGAATCGTTTGAGAATGCGCTCAATTTGGCCGATGGCCTGGTTTTAGTTGCCTCAATGGATGATTTATTTCCCGATTTGATCTTTTCATCTAAATTTGCGTGCGCTGAGTGCGGGTACAGTTTGAGCGAGCTCGAACCTCGGCTTTTTTCATTTAATAATCCAATGGGTGCCTGCTCGGCCTGTGATGGCTTAGGTGTGGATCAGTTTTTTGATCCAGAGCGCGTTATTCATGACGAGACGTTAAGTTTAGCCAATGGCGCGATTCGGGGTTGGGATAAACGCACGACTTATTATTATGCGTTGCTCGAAGCGTTAGCCCACCATTACCATTTTTCGATTGATGCGGCCTTTTGTGATTTGCCGCAAACGACGCGTAATCGTGTGTTATATGGTAGTGGGAACGACGTGATTGAGTTTCGTTATCAGCGTCCTAACGGCGGCTCGCTCATCAAAAAACACCCGTTTGAAGGTATTATTCCGAATATGCAACGCCGGTATCGAGATTCTGATTCAAATCTCGTTCGTGAGGAATTAGCAAAGTATTTGTCGTCCAGGCCGTGCCAATTATGTGGGGGTGCACGTTTGTGTGAAGCGGCACGACATGTCTTTATTAACGAGAAAACCTTGTCTGAGTTGACGGCTTATTCCATCGAAGATACGTATGAATTTTTTAAACAGTTGCAACTACCTGGCAAGCGCGGGGAAATTGCCGGTAAAATTAATAAAGAGATTGTTGAGCGCTTGGGTTTTTTGGTGAATGTTGGTTTGAACTATTTATCCTTATCGCGTAGTGCGGAGACCTTATCGGGCGGGGAAGCGCAGCGCATTCGATTGGCGAGTCAAATTGGCTCAGGTTTGGTTGGCGTGATGTATATCCTGGATGAGCCATCGATTGGCTTGCATCAACGTGACAATGCTCGTTTGTTAAAAACATTAGTGCATTTACGTGATTTGGGTAATACGGTGATCGTCGTTGAGCACGATGAGG
>CANJFK010000013.1 GCA_947473535.1 Legionellaceae bacterium
GAACGTATTTATAAATGGTGCTTTGCGCTTCTCGATCCAGTGTACCGAATGACAAGCTCTCAAATACCTGACTTTCTAACGCGCTTTTCTTCTCTAGCTTCTTCGCTTGTCTTGTAATCACCGTTTTTTTTTCAGCCGGATCCTCTAATTTTTTTTTCTTGAAAAAACGGTGCACTGTTTTGGGCATGGTGTCATCCTATGTCAAGAAATAATCGCTTGACCTGCCTTCATAATATTATATAGTTCAATAGGCATTATGTTCTATTTTATAACAAGGAATGGGTTTTGTAAACAACGTTGGGTTTAGAAAAAAACGGGCTATTTCCCAATACAAAAGCTGGAAAAAATTTTACCCAACAAATCATCGGAGGTAAATTCACCTGTGATTTCGCACAGTACTTGATGAGCGAGACGTAAATCTTCCGCGAGTAACTCGCCTGCTCGATGCGCCGCTAATTGATGATGGCCGGCTAATAACAATGCTTTTGCTTCATCTAGCGCTTGAATGTGTCGTCTTCGCGCCAAAAACTGCCCTTCTGTTGGCTGATACCCGACCACGTCTTTCATTTTAGCCTTTAACAACGATAACCCATCGCCCTGTTTGGCCGAGAGATAAACGGTGTTCAGTTCGCTTTTAGCTGAATAGCCCAAGGTATCAATTTTATTAACTACACGGATAATCGGCACACCGGGTGGTAAGGCCGCGGTGATAGCGTCACTCAATCGATCGGTTTCATCAGCCTCGTTAGCATCAATAACCATCAATACACAATCTGCTCGACGCACTTCTTGCCACGCGCGTTTTATACCTTCTTTTTCGACTAAATCATCACTTTCACGCAAACCGGCCGTGTCAATCAAATGCAACGGGATATCATCGAGCAATATATGTTCGCGCATCACATCACGTGTTGTTCCTGGCACATCAGTGACAATCGCTACATCACGGCCAGCTAAACAATTAATTAATGTCGATTTTCCAGCATTAGGGCGCCCAGCAATAACAACCGACAAACCTTCCCGTAACATAGCTCCCTGACAGGCACTTGCACGAATAGCATCAAGGTCTTGCTGTAATGTCGTTAACATAGTCGCTATTTTTCCATCGCCAAGAAAATCGATTTCTTCTTCAGGAAAGTCAATTGCTGCTTCCACGTATAAACGTAAATTGATGAGTTGTTCATTTAGTTGGGCAATTTTTTTTGAAAAATCGCCTTGTAAGGAGCGAACCGCCATCCGAGCCGCTAATGCGGAACTAGCTTGGATCAAATCAGCAATCGCCTCCGCTTGCGTTAAATCAATTTTATCATTCAAAAAAGCACGTTCAGAAAATTCACCTGGTTTAGCCAAGCGTGCACCTGACAATACACATTCGTGTAACAATCGATCCAAAACAACGGGTGCGCCATGTCCTTGAAACTCAACAACATCTTCGCCGGTAAATGAATTTGGTGCTTTAAAATAAAGCAAAAGTCCTTGATCGATCAATTCACCATCAAGACCATGGAATGAACCATAATGAATAGTGCGCGGTACGAGTGATTTATGAGGTGTTAGCTGAAGAGCAATAGAATAGGCAAGCGGGCCAGACACTCGGATAATACCTACTCCACCACGACCGGGTGGAGTAGCAATAGCGACAATTGTTTCAACGTCCACTTAGGGATCTCCAAATGAATAATATACCCGTTTGGCATCCCTTACTTTACAACCACCAATTTTTTAGGCGTTTGTTCTTTATCATCACCATATTTACGCGTGATATACCACTGTTGCAAAATAGATAAACTATTGTTAACAATCCAATAAAGCACTAGACCTGCCGGAAAATTCCAAAATAAACCGGTAAATAAGATGGGTAAAAACATCATTACTTTGGCCTGCATGGGATCAGGTGGCGCCGGGTTAAGTTTTTGCTGGATCAACATGGTCGCACCCATAATCACCGGCAATACATGAAAGGGATCAGCAGACGCTAAATCAGTTATCCACAACATAAAGGGTGCTTGACGTAACTCGACACTTTCTAATAAGACCCAATAGAGCGCGATAAACACAGGAATTTGAATAATAATCGGCAAACACCCACCCAGCGGATTCACTTTTTCTTGACGATAGAGTTCCATCGTACCTTGGCTGATTTTTGCTTTATCATCACCATAACGTTCACGTAAAGCTTGCAGTTTAGGCTGTAATTTTCGCATACCGGCCATTGATTTATAGCTAGTCGCGGATAGACGATAAAAAGCCAGTTTAATGAGCACCGTCACTAACACAATAGACCATCCCCAGTTTCCAACAACCGAGTAGATAGCCTTCATAAATGAAAACAAGATTGACGATAAGAACCACAACCAACCATAATCAACGGTTAAATCAAGTCCTGGTGCAATAGCCTTTAATGTCTCGGTAATTTCAGGCCCCAAATACAAGCGTGAACTAACACTTTGCGTTTGTGTGGGCGCTATTGTAATAGGCTGGCTTACGGCGCCTATCGTGTAATCACCATCATTAGCTCGGGTGTAAAAACGATTTTTACTCTCCGCAGTTGGAACCCAGGCCGTTAAAAAGTAATGCTGTTGCATCGCAATCCAGCCACCGTCCGCCTCAACATCCAGATTGGTTTTAGTCATGTCTTTAAAATTGATTTTTTGGTAACGATGTTGTCCTGGCTTTGAATAAGATGCACCGGTAAACGAACCCACATGGAACATACTAGACTTATCTTCTTTTGGCGAACTGCGTAAAAGTTGGGTATTCATATACCCTTTCCACACATTAGCACTGTCATTTGCTATCTCATAACGTACATCGATCAAATAACTGCCTTTCTTAAAGACAAACACTTTCGTAATGGACAAACCGTCTGCGTTTTTACCTGTTAATTTAACCGTCATTTGCTTTTGACCGGCCAACAACTGATATTGTTGTTGTGGACTACTAAAGTTGCCATCGACTGCTTCTACTTTTTGCCCATTGACAACAAACAAACTACTATCAGCAACGTAACGCTCGCCTGCATTATTTTGTAATAACGTAAATGCTCTGTTTTTTTGTTCAACGCTTTCAGGATAATCCAATAATTGAGCATTAATAATGTCACCATGCTGCAAATCGATTGATATATCCAACACATCCGTTTGCACATGGACAGGCTTTTGTGAGTGAACCAACGCCGTGTCTGCTGGTTTACTTTGATCAGGTGATACAATACCTATCGGTTCATTGGTAACCATGGCGGGCAACATTCGATCATCTGGAGCGGTTGCTGATGATGTAATTTCTTGCTGCGGTAAAACCGGGTAATCAACCTGCCAACTGGTCCACAAGGAGTAAACAACTAGCGCTAACGCTGCGTATAAAACAACACGTCTGATATCCATTAAGGTTTCTCTTCATTAGGTAAGACTGGATCGTAGCCGCCGTCGGTCCAAGGATGACATCGTAACAAACGGCGGCACGCTAACCACAATCCTTTGCAAACACCATAATGATTGATGGCGAGCAAAGCATATTGCGAACAACTGGGATAATAACGACAACAAGGTGTTAAGAGTGGGCTGAGCAAATACTGATAAAGCTTAATGGGAAAGCAAATTACTTTCCGCAAGAAGGCGTTAATTTGTTCCATGCTTTACCCAATTTGGCGATTATTATCGAATTTTGCACCTGACCTACGCCATGCCTCGCTAAAACGATGATATCTACTGCGGGCAGGCGCTCATGGGTGCGAAATGTTTCGCGTAACATCCGTTTTACCCTGTTTCGATCATGCGCCTTGGCAATCATTTTTTTTGATAAGGCCAACCCGAGTCGGGCATGTCCCACCGCATTGTCGCGATACAAAACGATAAACTCAGGCGTTACCAATTTCTTTGCTTGCGTAAACACGTGATCATAGTCACTCTTTTTTAACAATCGCCGTGTTTTATTAAAGCTATTCACTACGCTGATAAACGTTTACGGCCTTTGGCGCGACGACGTTTGATAACTAAACGACCTGAACGTGTAGCCATACGCTCACGAAAGCCATGATCGCGTTTACGTTTCAAGTTACTGGGTTGGAAAGTACGTTTCATGATGAACCTGTAATTAATTTTTTAGAGCTGGCAATGATAAGAAACTTTGCATCCGCTGTCAAACAAGATATTGATTATTTTTAGATCAGCCCTTTTTTTTACGTTAGCCCAATAATTATTATAAGTTAAATATTAAACTTATTATTTATTATAAGGGATGAATTTTCTGTGGTTAATTTTATATTAATTATTATAAACATAAGGTTACAACGAGTTTAATCTGTCTAAAACACCTGTATAGACTAGGTGTAAACGGCGGGTAACTTACTAGGCTAGATAAAAACAGTTAAGTATGCACCGCTTGTTAGACACTAATCAGGGTAGATATTCACAGGTTAAAAACGATTATCTGTCGTTGTGAAGGAATATATTTCTCGAGACAAGCAATTAAATAAGCATTACGCATCAAAAACTATGAAGCCATCGTAGCCTGGATGTAGGCATAGCCGTAATCCCGGAAAACCGGCGCTTCAAACGTCCTGGATTACGGCTATGCCTACATCCAGGCTACAGAGGCACAAATTAACAATGCGTCCCGTTTGATTATCAACAGGCCTTAATAATTATTATTAGTTAAATATTAAACTTATTACTTATTATAAGCATTGAAATATCTGTTGATACTATCTAATACAATCTATTTATTAGATAGTTACTTGCTTTTTATCTTGTTTAGAATACCTGTCTGAAACAGGTATAAGTCGGTTGAAAAACAGGGGGGTTAATTCTAGAGGTGAATTATGCACCGTCTGTTACACCATAATTTACCTTGTTATTAACAAGGTAAATTACAATTAAACTGTTCTTTATTGATACTTGTAGATCATATACTATACTCTAATGAATGGTTAATTAATTAACAAGGTGATGCGATCATGCCACTACCTAAACGTGCGACACCTCAAACCCAACCGCTTGTTTCTGAAGAAGAAGTACATAATCCTTTAGTTTCAGATGATGGTGATCATCCACATGGAACATACACCCCACCTAGTTTACCAGGGAGCCCGGTTATCACTGACTTAAGCGATCTCAACGGTAATTACACGTTAACCAAAGGTGATGCTGAACAGATCATGATTATTGAGCCTCAAAGCGGTGCGCCGATGTCGCTGTTTAATTATATGCTGCATGTTATTGATCAAGAACGTTTACATCGTGTAACCGATACGACGTATGGTCATAATAAGACAGTAAAACAACAATTTATTTCGATATACAAACAAATGCAGGACGCAGGTCCAGAGACAAATATAAAAGAACTGTTGAGACAAGGGTTAAATACGTGTGAGTTGAGAAAAGAGGACAACAATCCAGATAGATTAAGTCGTCAACAATTTTGGGAAAGTGTACGTTTTTCATTAAATGAAAAAATAAATTTTCAGCCGACACAAAGCATTATACGACCGAACTATGATGCAGAGGAATCGGCGAGGCAACAGAAAAACAACAGTCGGCTCGTGAAAATAGGATGGGAGAAACCCGTCCAAATTGATCTTGAAATGGATGAATGTAATGCATCTAGCCCAGGCATCATGAGCGACGGTCACGCTCGTGTTGAAGCTGATATTAAATCACTCATCCAACGGAAAGATCAGATGGCAATCAAAGCCGATCTAAAGCAATTTGTTGGCGCTAACCGCGCCTCGACGCCGTCTACCATCGAGGATGATGAGATGAGTGACGATAGCCAATCTGGTTATAGGCAATGAAGCAACCATTGCTGTAACTGCTCACCCCATACGTCATCCCGAGTACCGCGAGGGAAGGCCTGGAGGTACTCGGGATGACGTATGGTCAGTTACCCATTGCTTAAGATTGCAATTCGGGTGTAGTATTTTATACCTATGTTATTGATCATACAGCAGGGACTATGCCTAGACATAATTATTGGATGATGCTAGTCGGTTTTTTAGCTATTGCAAGCACTGAGGGTGCCTTTGCCGGTGCAATCGGGAATCAAAGTCAACATGAAATCGATGCCGATCAATTATCATGGCGTGGTCTATACGCGGGTGGACAAGTAGGTGGTGCGTGGAGTCATCAAGAATGGCAGTTTGTTAATCCAAATTATTTTAATACATTAGGCTCTACGTTATTAGGTAGCAATTTTGGATTCAATACCAGCAACCTGCTTGTGGGTGGATATGTTGGATTTAATTATCAAACGGCTACGCCATGGCTAGTTGGCATAGAGGGATCTATTTCTAGTGAAAAATTAGACAGTAGTAAACCCAGCCCGTTTTTTCCTACCGATCAATACGCCTCTGGCACAAATCAAATGGGGACAGCAAGAGGACGGTTAGGCTATATCTACAACCGATGGCTACCTTACGTTAGCGGTGGGTGGGCTTTTGCTAATACCTCATTAACGCTTACGGATAGTATCGGTAATGTTCAAGCGCTAACCAGGCCCTGGAATAGTGGGTGGATCGTAGGCGTTGGGGTTGACTATCGATGGAATCAAACGATTGCGATGGGGATTGCTTATGATTATTCTGACATTAATGTGAAGAATCAATCCACGAGTTGTCCAATGTGTAGTTCAGGTGTTGGGTTTGGCACGCCCTTGCTCAACGCAAATTTTAAAACCCAAGCGGTTATGGCTCGGTTTAGTTATTTAATCAATCAATAAGGCTGCAGCAGCGTCGTGACTATGCCATAATCAACGTATTCTTTCTGTTATCTTAGATTTTTTATGAACTATGGCGACCTTCGTGATTTTATCGCTCAATTGGAAGCGCGTCATCTGCTGAAGCGTATCGAATACCCAGTTTCTCCTTACCTTGAGATGACCGTCGTAAGCGACCGAGTGTTGCGTGCTGGCGGTCCCGCTTTATTGTTTACCCATCCTAAAAACCATAACATGCCCGTGCTCACCAATCTATTTGGTACAGTCGACCGCGTTGCTTTAGGCATGGGGGAAGAAACCATCGATGCACTGCGAGAGGTTGGGAAATTACTGGCGGCTTTAAAAGAACCTGAACCACCCAAAGGATTGAAAGACGCCTTTAATAAATTGCCGCTGCTTAAAAAAGCATTAACGATGGCGCCAAAATACGTCAATAATGCAGTCTGTCAAACCCATGTTTGGGAGAAGGATGAAGTCGACTTAGCCATGTTGCCCATTCAAACGTGCTGGCCAGGTGATGTCGCTCCTTTGATTACTTGGGGATTAGTCACGACCAAAGGTCCGCATCAAACGCGCGAAAACATGGGGATCTATCGCCAGCAAGTGATAGGAAAAAACCAACTCATCATGCGTTGGTTATCCCATCGTGGCGGCGCGCTTGATTATCAGGCCTGGCAACAGGCCTATCCTGGCGAAAAATTTCCAGTCGCGGTAACGCTTGGTGCCGATCCTGCAACGATATTAGCCGCCGTTACGCCTGTCCCCGATACGTTGTCAGAGTATGCTTTTGCTGGTTTGTTACGTGGCCAACGCACTCAGTTGACTCGTTGCATAGGGAGTGATTTACACGTCCCGGCTAGTGCTGAAATTATATTGGAAGGTTATCTGCAACCTGGTCTTGAAGCACCGGAAGGTCCTTTTGGTGATCACACCGGTTATTACAATGAGGTGCAATCGTTTCCCGTGTTTACGGTTGAGCGTATCACGCATCGTGACAAACCGATTTACCACAGCACGTATACAGGCCGTCCCCCGGATGAACCGGCTATTTTAGGTCTTGCTCTGAATGAAGTGTTTATCCCGTTGCTACAAAAGCAATTTCCTGAAATCGTTGATTTTTATTTACCACCGGAAGGATGTTCTTATCGCTTGGCCGTGGTGACCATTAAAAAGCAATACCCAGGCCATGCTAAACGCGTGATGATGGCTGTTTGGTCGTATTTAAGGCAATTTATGTACACTAAATTTGTTATTGTTTGTGATGACGATATTGATGCCCGCAATTGGCAGGATGTTATTTGGGCCATGACAACGCGCATGGATCCACTTCGTGATACAGTGATGATTGATAATACACCGATTGATTACCTGGATTTTGCATCGCCCGTGTCGGGATTAGGATCAAAAATGGGGATGGATGCAACCAGCAAATGGCCAGGAGAAACACAACGAGAATGGGGGCGAGCGATCGAGATGGATCCAGATATTCTAAAACAAGTGAATGAATATTGGTCGCTTTTAGGGCTTGAACCATGAGCATTAGGCAAACCAAGGCAACTATAGAGAAAATTACGCCACTTACGGATAGTATTTTGCAGATTATCTTAAAGCCCGATCACTTTATTGATTATCAAGCTGGGCAATATTTGCAAATTCTTTTTGAAGAAGAGACGCTTAGTTATTCGATAGCCAATGCGCCGTTAGGTTCGCGTAACTACGAGCTACATATTCGACATAGTCTAGATAACCCGTGTACGCAAGCGTTGCTTGCAGAAATTAAACAGAAAGGAAACGTGACGATTCGGTTGCCATTTGGTGATTGTGATTTAAGCCATTTAGATCAATTAAAGCCCATTATATTTATTGCGGGTGGTACGGGGTTTGCTCCAATCCAAGCGATGATTGAACAACTATTGGCGGATGGTGCGCCGCGGCCATTTGAATTATATTGGGGCGCTCGTTCGAAAAATGATTTGTACATGGATAAACAAGTGATGGAATGGCAAGCGCATGTGAGTCACTTTCAATACGTTTCACTTTTGTCAGAACAAAGCACAGAGAGTCTTGCATCGATAGTTCTTGCTCGCCATTCACACGATATTCATCATTGGCAAGTGGTGCTTAGTGGCCCATTCAATATGGTTTATAGCACGCGTGATGCATTGGTTGCGCAAGGTATTTTGCGCGAGCGGTTGTTTTCAGACGCTTTTAGTTTTGAATCGAATGAAGGAGCATGAATGGACACATTATACCAAGTTTTAGGCTTAGTGGGAGCGGGGTTGATCGTTTGGTTACTTTATCGCACGATTAAAAACCGTCCTGATCAATTTAGTCGTGAAAATTTAACCAAAAGCTTTTCAAGCATGGGTTTCCTTGCCTTGATCTTGATTGGTTTTGTCGCGCTGCTTGTTTTTATTGTAAAGAATACCTAATGAACGCATACGGAATAACTCCCGTGGTTGTATAATGCGTAATTTCTGTTAGGATGAAAAAATCATTTTTTCATATTTGAAACCTTGAACGAAGAGATAAAATAAAGTGTGCAAAATTCATAAAATAATTGTATTAATTATACACGCAATTGCGCTTAATCTATTATTCACTAGTGATGTATATGCTTATTTTGATCAAGGAACAGGTAGTCTATTAATACAGTCAACCATTGCCTTTTTCGGAATAATGATGGTATATCTTCATCGCATAAAAGCGACCGTTACCGCCTTTTTCCATAAATTTTTTCTTAAACGGAAACCTAAACCAAGCCATCCTGACGATATTTAAATTATCCGAGCCTTAGCAACCGAGGCCAAAAAATGAGTAGAGCGCCTTAGCCATGGAATTGACTGAAGAAAAAAATCGAGTTTCCTCGTCATTTAGAGATCCGAATGGATTTGTTATTTATAATAATGCAACAAACGCTATTCAACGCGTTATTCTACCATCCTATTATAATCAATATTCCCAGTTAATGGGCAGTGGTCTTTATGCTGAACTGGTAGAAAAAAAACAATTAATTAGTCATGAGCTATTGCACCAATCCGTAAAAAAAATCATTGTAGAACCAACCAGAATTCCATTCATAACATATCCGTATGAGTGGCCTTTTCAATTATTGAAAGAAGCGGCCATCCTAACGCTTAACATTGCAAAAACAGCCTTAAAATATGACATGTGTTTAAAGGATGCTACGAGCTACAATATACAAATCATGAATGGCAAGCCTATTTTTATCGACACATTATCGTTTGGTTCGTATAAAGAAGGAGAGCCGTGGGGAGCCTATGGCCAGTTTTGTCGTCATTTTTTAGCCCCATTGCTTTTTATGAAATATAAAGACTTAAATGTTTCAAAAACATTAAGCAATTTTATGGACGGGTTACCCTTGGATTTAGTCAGCAATCTACTTCCACTAAGAACCCATTTCTCACTGTTTATAAAAATGAACGTGCATTTACACGCAA